>CAYXKL010000099.1:0-9875 GCA_964464825.1 uncultured Melioribacter sp.
GATTAATAGTAGTTCAAAGTCGTTCCCATAGTAATATTGAAGAGGATCAATTTTACAAATCATATAATATTAAGGATGTATTAAGTAAAGGATCTTCTTTAAAGTTTTGTTTAGTAGCTGAAGGGAAAGCACATTTATATTATAGAAGTGGACCAACAAACGAATGGGATACAGCAGCCGGGCATGCAATTGCAAAATATTCAGGGGCACATATATATGGTTTATATTATAATAAACCAAATATATTAAACCAATCCTTTGTAGTTTCATCTTTTATTATTAAAGAGTTAGAATAATTAACTAATAATTTTCATTAGAAGATCAATAAGGCTCTGAGGGATAAAAGAAAAAAGAATGAAGAAACAATTAGTACATTGTTCTTATCATAAGTGTCTAACTTCTTATTTCAGTAAAACTATGAAATTATTGTTTAATCGATTTTTACGATTTAGTATAAAAAGAAGATATAAACATTTCAGCAGTTACATTGATGATTTTTATAACCATCATAGCGAATACTTTTTATCTTCAATTAACAATCATTATTTAGATTTTAATAAATTAAATGATTTTAAAATATCAAGATTTATACGTGATCCTAGAGATATGATAGTATCAGGTTATTTTTATCATAAAAAAGGTGCTGAAAATTGGTGCAATATAATCGGTCCAAATGAAAATGATTGGAAAAGGGTAAATGGGAATTTAAATAAAAATTTAGGGCATACTCATTCATACACATCTTACTTGAATTCTTTGAGTTTAGAAGATGGATTGATTGCAGAAATAGATTTTAGAAAATATCATTTTGAATCAATGTTTCTTTGGCCTATGAATGATAAAAGAATTAAAGTTTTTAGATATGAAGAGATAATTGGTAACGAAAAAGATGTTTTTGAAGAAATATTTGATTTTTATGAATTATCATGGTTTGAAAAAAAAATAGGGGTAGTGATCGCAGAAAAATTGTCAGCATCAAAACAAATTGGTTTGACTAATCATATCCGCAATCCAAAACCTGGTCAATGGAAACAATATTTTACTACTAAAGTTAATAATTATTTTGAATTACATTATAGTAAGTTATTAGAAATTTACAATTATAATTAATCTAGATTATGCCTATAATCAATAAAGACCCAATATTTATTCTTGGTTGTTCTAAATCGGGTACATCTTTACTCCGTAATTTATTAGATAGTCATCCAGATTTATTTGTTATTCCCATTGAAACACATTTTTTCCAACTTTCAGAAATGTGGGTAAGTTATTTTTCTAGAAGAACAAAACCAAAGAGTAATGATATTAATAATATAAAAGAAAATTTAATTAATTGGGTTCGTTTTCAAAATTCTAAAAATAATTTTTTAGCAGACGGCTTTACACAAGGTAAATGGGATATTGACTTATTTTCGAAAATAATAAAATCTGTAGATGTTAATAATTTAAATGAGTTGCTAAATTTATATTATACCGCACTTTATAAAAGCCTTTATAAAAAGGATTTCGATCAGAAATTAAGAGTTGTTGAAAAATCTGTAGAAAATACTGAGTTTGTTTGGGAATTATCAAGTTACTATCCTAATGCACGTTTTATTCATATTATTAGAAATCCTTATGCAAATTTAGTGGCTCTTCGTAAGTATACAAGTAGAAAGAAATCTTCTAAACTAAAAAATGCGTTATACTCTATGTACTCTTCATATTATTACTTATATAAGAACAAAAAAATGATCCAGGGATATTTTACTATTAAATATGAAGACTTAATAACTGATACTGTTCAAGTAATGAAAAATATCAGTAAATTCTTAGACATTACATACAATGATATTTTAATAAAACCAACTTCTTTGGGCATGAACTGGCAAGGTAATAGTACATCCAAAAATAAATTTGAAGGGATTTCAACTAATCCTTTACACAACTGGAAAAATGAAATTACAAAACAAGAAATTAATATTATAAATAATTTATTTGATTTTATATTCTATGATTATAGATATACTTTACTCGATAAGAATTCGGAAACTTACCATAACGCTAGAAATGGAAATTTAATAGATTATTTCAAAAATATAATATTATGGAATTCATTCCCTAGATTTAATGATTAATATTTTATGACAAAATCATTTATTAAAAATGTAAACTATTTACTTATAATTGGCGCCCCAAGGTCAGGAACTACATTGCTAGCATCTCTTATTAGTGCTCATGATGATGTTGCAATGCTTATTGAGGATAGAAATTTTTCTATAAGAAAATTAACAGGGAAAAAGATACTTGCTAATAAATTGTGTATACCAAATCAGATTGAATTATCAACATCATCAAACAGTGTAATCAAGTATCTAAAAAAATATAATTTATTTCAGAAGAGATCTACTTCAAAATATTGTATTGATGATTATCTAAGATTACCGGGTATAAAAATAATTTCAATAATTAGAAATCCTAATAATGTGGTTTCTTCAATTATTGAAAGGGGTAAGAAAGATTTGAATATTGCTATATATAGGTGGTATAGAGCAATAGAAATAATAGATTATTTAAAGAGTAAATACATTGAGAAAGTACTTATTGTATCATTTGAAAAATTAGTAAATGAACCCGAAAATGTTATTAAAATAGTATCTCATTTTTTACAAATTGAATATCAGCCTAAAATGCTAGATGGTGCTAAATATAATTTCTTATATGATGAAACTGAAAATATTGATCCAACAAAAGCTGATGATAAAAAAAAGATAGTGATCGATTTTAAAAATATTCGGCCTGATATCTTTGTTAAGTATAACAATTTATTAAAAGAAGATTTAGTGTTCGGAGATAGGATTGAATCTTAGATTTATACTGAAGAAATCCTTTAAAATTGGCGTATATGATATAGGAGCTGTAATATTAAGATTTGTTAATGTTGCGGTCTTTACTCACTTCCTTACACCTACACATTTAGGTCATTTCACATTAGCAAGATCGATTGTATTCTTAGCCGGTATATATTCTTTGTTTGGATTGAGTCAGGGTATTCTTAGACAAGGTAGTATAGCATTAGGCCAAGGTAAAAATTTAATTTATGACAACATCAAGAATTACGGTTTCTCATTAAGTTTTTTATTCAGTCTAATACTTGGATTAATAGGATTAATATTTTCAGATATAATAGCAAAAGATATATTCCACGATAAAGAACTTTCGTCTTATCTATTAGCATTTAGTTTTATTGTTCCCATTATGAATGTTAATTTTTTGTTTCAGGTATTATTACAAGTAAAACATAGAAGTGATGTAGCACAACTAATCTCCAATTTAGTCTATACTATTTTTATTCTAGTAAGTTTTTTATTCTTTACATTATTTATTGAAGGTAAAGTATTGGTAATAAATTCCTATTTAGTAGCTCATTTATTTTATTTAATTCTATTATTGAAATATATAAAGGAAGAAAAAGTTTTTTTTACATTATCTTTAGAAAAAAATGAAAAGAAAAAATTATTTCAAATATCATTACCAATGTTTTTTGCAGCAACAATAAATCAATCTCAAAAGTGGATAGATACTTTTTTATTAGGTGTCTTTGGTAATGCTGCTTCTGTAGGTATATATTTTGTTGGATTGCGAATAGCAAGTTTTATTGATATACCTTTGTCAGCCTTTAACACAGTATTTATGCCAATTGCTGGGAGAATGTTTGGTAAAGGGGATAAAGATGAACTTAATAATTTATATAAATCTGTAACTAAAATTATGTTTATTTCAGGCAGTTTAATATTTATAGCTTTATATTATTTCAGAAATGAAATTGTTAGTATTCTAGGGAAAGAATATAACAATTCATCTAATGTTATTATATACATATTATTAGGGGAGTTAGTAAACATAGGTGTTGGTGCTACAAGAAAATTAATAACAATGTGTGGTGGTGCTAAAATAAATCTTATTAATTCGATTATTAGTCTTACATTATTAGTTGTATTGTCAATAATCTTCATTCCATTATATGATATAATCGGAGCTGCTGTTGCACATGCATTAGCTGTAGGATTATTAAATATCATTTCTGTTTTAGAATTAAAAATATTATTTAAATTATCCCCGTTTGATCTGAGATATTTGAATATGATTATAAGCTTTGCGGCTGTATTTATTTTAATTATTGTTATCAATACAAACTCACTCCTATTTTTTGTAACTATTATCATAATATATCTCTTAATAATTGGTATTTTTGGTATTACTAAAACAGAAAAAAATAGAATTATAGATATTATTGGTAAAAAGTTTAATATTTGAAAAAATATTTTGCACTTAATTAAATAGAATATTATTTATTTGATTACGGATTATTAAATGAGAATGTTTTTTTTAATGTCTATTGGACGTTCCGGCTCTAAGTTCTTAGCTAATTTACTTAATACGGATCAGAGAGGAGTTGTATTACATCTTCCAAATCATTTTGATAAACATTTAATATCGATGCAATACTCTGGCTCTATGAATAATGTATCATCTCTTTATCTTAAAAAAAGATTTAAAGAATTATTAGATCAATATTGTAATAAAATTTTTTATGGAGAAGTAAATTCATATTTAAGATTTAGTATAGATTGGCTCAAAGAAAATTATAATCCTCAATTTATTCATATAGTACGTGATGGAAGAGATTTTGTGAGATCAGTCTATATGAGGAAAGTATTTACACAAGATGAATATTCTATGCCATTATTTCCAAAAGACAGTGATTCATTTTCAACGAAATGGTTTTCCTTGAGTCGTTTCGAGCAATTATGCTGGTATTGGAAATTTACAAATGAATATTTAGCTAATAAAATAAATAATTATGTAAAGTTTGAAAATCTTATTTCAGATTATACTGAATTCCAAACTAAAGTTGCTAAACCATTATTAATAAACATTGATAAAACTACATGGTTAAATCATTACTTAGTTCCATTAAATTCGTCAAGAAGAATATTATTTAATAAGAAAATGAAAAATATATTTATGCCTTGGACGAAAAAAAGAGTATTACACACAATTCCACAATGGAAAGATTGGGATATTAACATGACAAATACATTTTGGAATATATGCGAAGATACAATGAATCATTTTGGCTATTATAAATAAACCTTTTGTTCAAAATAACTTTTACCCTTATGTTAACAAGTAAAGACAAGATTCTTCCTCCTTTATTTATATGTGGTTTCCCTAGTGGAGGTACAGATCTTCTTAAAACAATTTTAAATGCACATCCTGATATTTATATAAATGGTGAAATGCCATTTTTATATTATTTATCCAAATATGGATATCATTCTAACACACTTTTCTTTGATTCTAATGAATTAAATACATTTAATAAGTATTTAAGAAAATATGATATGTGGAGAAATATTGAAAATATTAACGATTCAATTGATTTGACAAATAGAAATTCCATAACATTGGCTGAAGTTTTGAGAAGGTGGTTTAATAGTACAAAGTGTGCTATATGGGGAAATAAAACTCCGCAAAACTCCGAAAATATCAATAATCTAAACATTTTATTTCCAGATGCAAAATTTATCTTAATAATTAGAGATATTAGAGATATCTGTTTATCATGGAAAAATAAATGGGGAAAGAATATTTATTTATGCAGTTCAAAATGGGACCAAAGAATGAACAAAGCTGCAAACTTTTTAGAATCACTCCCAAAGAATAGGTACTTAATTATCAAATATGAAGATTTATTATGTGATACTATGAAAATAACAAAAGATATAACCAATTTTCTAGAAATTGAATGGTCGGAAAGATTAATTAACCATCACCTTTATACAACAAAAATAATCGATGGTAAAAAAAATTACGGAAAGAAAATTGATATTACTAACAAAAATAAATGGGAAAAATGTTTTAATAGAAAGCAAATATTAAATATTGAAAACTATGCATTTAGATCAATGAATAGATTTAAATATTTGCCAAAATATTCAACTCAACATAAAGTATTACCTTTATATAGAAAATTATGCGGAGTTTTTCAAGACTTCTTTGCAACCCTTATTGTTGGTAATCGCCTAAGTAATCAAAACAAATTGATAGATCGTTTCAATGCTTTTTACTCTGAAATAGTTAAACTAAAGCTACTTGTTAAATGAATTAAATAATGGATAAAAATCAAAATAATAAAATATTAATTATATCAACAAAGCAATTAACTGGCGGTAGTATATATGAACATTTAGTCTATGATATATTAAAAGAAAGATACTCTACTGATTTGCTTGCATTGAATCCAATAGTTCCTAAATATATACCTGGTAGGAAATTAAGATTTGTCAAACAATTATTACCAGTAAATTATACCCAATACCATACTATCATTGCTAACGTAGCATCAGTGAAAGCACTGATAAAAATTAATAAAGTAAAAAATAATATTCTTATACTCCATCATATAGAACATTCTAACGGTATCAAATATTATCTAGATTATTTGTTAAATAATTATTTAATCAATAAACTAAAATATTTTAATTCAATTGTGACTGTATCGGAATATTGGAAAAAATATTTAACTAATTATTTACCTCCCGATAAAATTAGAGTAATTAAGAACTCATATGATATTGAAAAGATAAAATCAATTATCAATAATTTTGATGAAGAAGAGTATAAGAAAAAATATTCTATTCCTAAGAATAAAATTATTATTTACGGTGGTAATTCATTAAAAAATAAAGGTGTTGTCGAATTGAACAAAATATTAAAAAAAAATAAATATCATTTAATTACGAGTGGTCGAAAAGATATTGATTGTGGGAATATGCATTTAACTTTAAGCTATGAAGATTATTTAAGATTATTAAAAATATGTGATGTAACAATTCTTCTTTCGAAATATGAGGAAGGTTGGAATAGAATTGCTCATGAATCGATATTATGTGGGACACCAGTTATAGGTAATAATACGGGAGGATTAGGAGAACTCATTGCCGAAACAAAACAATATTATTATGATGAATTTATAAACATAGATTCTCTAATTGATAAAGTATTAACTAATTATGAAGATAATCAATTTGGAAGGATAATTGCTGAAAGATACAATCTTGAATATTTTAAATATAATTGGCTAACATTAATTAATACAATAGATGAGTAAGGTTAATCTTTTGAAACTAAAATTTGTTATAATATCGCCTATCCGAAATGAAGAAATTACATTAATAAAATTTATAGAATCTGTAATTTGTCAATCAGTATTACCCCTTAAATGGTTATTTATTAATGATAATTCAGATGATAATTCTTGTACAATTATAAATAATTACAAAAAAGATTACAGTATTATTGAGCTTATTAATTATCCTATAAAAGGTAATAGAGAAACTGGTGGAAAAATAGTTGACATAATTAATTATGGTATTAGTTATTTAGGAGAGAAAAATATTAATTGGGATATATTATTAAAGTTAGATTGTGATTTAATTATTGAAAAGATCAACTATTTTGAATTCATACTTAATGAATTCAGTAAAAATGAGAATCTCGGTATTGCGAGTGGAGCTATATACTATTTAAGAAATAACAAAAAGATTTATGAATCAAAATATTTATGGAATACACAAGGTCAGTCGAAATTTTATAGAAAAGAATGTTTAATAAAAATGAATGGTTTAAAACCATTTAAAGGTTGGGATATGATTGACGATATAATAGCCAGAGGTAATGGTTTTATAACTAGAAAGTATTTGGAATATCCAATTTTACATTACTATATGACACAAACAAGATTAGAAGAAGGAGGTATATTCGCCGGTATACGTAGAGAAGCACTAGCTTATAGAAATTGTTCATACCCATTGTGGATGTTTTTATTAAAATCTATTAAAATTAGTATAAATAAACCATATATCATCAAAGGCATTTATTTTTTTATTTATGGAATATACTTGTTCGCTTCTACCAAACCAGATTTATCGGTTTCAGAACGAAAGATTATAAGAAAATTTTTATATCAAAGATTATTGAATAGAATAAAAATTGAATAAAAATACAGTAGATATTTTTGGAATTAGAATAGATAACCTTAGTTTTCAAGAAGCAGTTGATATTATTATCGAAAAGATAAAATTATCGGAGCTCCCCGAATTTATTGTTACACCAAATGCCCACCATATTAATTTACTGCAAAAAGATGAATACTTTAAAAGAATTTATAATTCAGCATTTTTAGTTCTTCCTGATGGAATGTC
Organism: uncultured Melioribacter sp.; assembly: GCA_964464825.1. Taxonomy (GTDB): domain Bacteria; phylum Bacteroidota; class Ignavibacteria; order Ignavibacteriales; family Melioribacteraceae; genus DYJK01. The sequence goes on from CAYXKL010000099.1 coordinate 8,250, forward strand.
ATTAATCTATGTCTCTAAAATATTTAGAAGAAATCTAAAAGAAAGGGTGAATGGAACAAATTTATTTATAGAACTTTGTTCTAGATGTGCTAAAGAAAAATTAAAAGTTTTTTTTCTAGGTGGACGTATAGGAGCTGCAAAACAAGCTGCTGAGATATTAAAAAATCAATTTGAAGGATTAATGGTAGCGGGTACTTATTGTCCTAATTATGGTTTTGAAAATAATATTGATGAATTAAAATATATTAATGAGTTAATTATTAATTCAAAACCTCATATATTATTTGTTGGATTAGGAGCACCTAAACAAGAGAAATGGATGTATGAATTTCACAAACAACTAAAAGTTCCTATTTCTATTGGTATTGGTGTTAGTTTTGAGTTTATTGCCGGTATGGTTAGTAGAGCTCCAGCATGGGTACAAAACATAGGATTTGAATGGTTATATAGATTGTTAAGTGAACCAAAAAGATTATGGCGTAGATATTTAATTGGAAATCTTGAATTTTTGTATTATGTGATTAAGTATTTTGTAAAAGAAAAAACAATTCGGTAATCGATGTGACACTTATCAAAAACGAATAATGATTAGTAAATAGTTTTTTGTTATTTTTCCACGAGATTATACGGAAATTACTCCAAAAATGAACTTTTTACGAAAATCATTATTAAGCCTCAGAATTATTTTAGACATTTTAATAATCTCAATTACATTTTTAATTAGTAATTATATTATTTACAATTTAAGTCCATATAATTTCCCTGAATCAATTTTCGTAGTATTAATGATACTTATAATTTCCTGGTTTTTTTCGTCCATTATTACTTTTTTATATGATGAATTCCGGTATCGAAATTTTGTTTATGAAATTTTAGGAATCTTCAAAAATGTTTTCATTCAAAGTTTTACTCTTTTATTGATAATTTTATTGTTTGATAATACTATTTCTCAAAAATTGATATTTATATTCCCAACGGTTCTATTCCCATCCTTACTTATAGAAAAACAAATCTTAAGATTATTATTGTCATATATTAGAAAAAAAGGTAGAAATTTAAGAAACATAATAATAGTTGGTATAAATGATTACACAATAAAACTTTATCATCAGATGCGCAAGTTCAAAGATTTTGGCTATAATGCATTAGGTTTTATTGGTGATGCAACAAATGCTAATAACAATATACCAGTATTAGCAAGTTCAAATAATATACAAGATATACTAATAAGTCGTAAGATTCATGATGTTATTGTTTCAATTCCTTCCATTGATAAAGAAAAAGCTGAGTATATAACATCGATATGTGAAAACAATAATGTGAATATTATTGTTATGCATGAACACTTTGATATTTTTCTTGGAAGTTACAGTTCAAAATTTATAAGCAATCCATTTATGAGTCTGCGTCAAGATAAAATTAACGAATTGCACTGGAGAATATTTAAAAGGATTTTTGATATATTTTTTTCACTTTGCTTTATCTTATTTGTTTTTTCCTGGTTATATCCAATAATTGCATTGATAATAAAACTTGAATCTAAAGGTAGTATATTATTTAAGCAACAAAGAAATGGGAAAGATAATAGATCATTTTATATTTATAAATTCAGGACTATGCATTCTG
>CAYXKL010000100.1:0-9791 GCA_964464825.1 uncultured Melioribacter sp.
AGTTTATCTCTTAACTGCGGATTAATTAGTGCGTCTAATCCTCTACCTAACGGTGATTTCTGTTTATCAGTCATTATTTCCTTTTATTTCTAAATTACTTCTTTGAATAACTTCCGAAGCAAGTGAAATATAATTTTGTGCACCGACCGAACTAGCATCATATAAAATTACTGGTTTAGAATAACTTGGTGCTTCCGATAATCTAACATTACGATGTATTATTGTATTATAAACTTTCGTTCCAAAATATTTTTTGACTTCATCAACTACCTGATGGGACAATCTTAATCTAGTATCAAACATTGTAAGTACAACACCTTCTATTGCTAAATCCTCATTTAGATTTTTCTTAACAATGTTGATTGTATTAAGTAATTGCCCTAATCCTTCTAATGCAAAATATTCACATTGGACTGGGATTAAAACCGAATCGGCACATGTTAATGCATTTAATGTTAATAATCCTAATGAAGGTGGACAATCTATAAAAATGAAATCATATTTATTTTCAATTTCGAGCAGTGAATTTTTTAGCAAGAATTCACGATTATCCATTGAGACTAGTTCTACCTCAGCACCAACTAAATTGATTGTTGAAGGTAGTACATCTAAATGAGGCATATAAGAATTTAAAATACAGCTCGAAACTTTTTCCAAACCAACTAATACCTGATAAACAGATTTATCATTGCTCGATACACCCAACCCGGAAGTACTATTTGCTTGGGGATCGATATCAATTAATAATGTTCTATATTCTGCAGCAGCAACAGATGCAGATAAATTGATTGCGGTGGTAGTTTTACCTACACCGCCTTTTTGGTTTGCAATAACTATTTTTTTTGCCATAAATGAATTTTAGTTATAGTTCTAATTCTTGTCCAAAATCTAAAACGATTGATTGTTTCCCTTTTGCTTCTAATTTCTTTTTGAATTCATAAGGATCAGATTCTATTACCGGAAAAGTTTTGTAATGCATTGGTATTGCAATTTTGGGATCGGCTAATTCAACTGCCTTAACTGCATCTGAAACTCCCATTGTAAAATTATCTCCAATTGGTAAAAGCATATAATCAATTTTGTTCATTTCGCCAATAAGTTTCATATCATAAAATAAGCCGGTATCCCCAGTATGGTATAAAGTAATGCCATCAATAGTAAGAATCACTCCAGATGCTTCACCAGCGTAATAATTATCAGGTGTGATAGAACCATGATGTGCAATAGTAAATTTTATACGGCCAAATTCAAAATTATAAGACCCGCCAATATGCATATTGTGTGCTTTAAATCCGTTTGATATAAAATAATTAGCTAACTCATTAACGCATATAAATGTGGGATTACATCTTTTTGCAATTTTAAATGAATCACCTATATGATCACCATGCCCGTGTGTTACTATAATATAATCTGCACTAACATCACTCGATTTAACCGGTGATGTTGGATTACCATCTAAAAATGGATCAATTAATATTTTTATACCATTCTTTGTTGTTATTTGAAACGCAGAATGTGAAAAATACCTTAATTTCATTTTTCACCTCTTATTAACTTTGTTAAATCCTTATCTATTATAAAATTAATTAATTCCATTTTAATTGTCTGTCGTATCTCTGCTTTTTCTTTTTCAATTTGATTATAAAAATATTTTGGGATTTTTTTCTTTGTAAATTTTTCAATGTCTTTAATTTTCAATTCTAATACATCTAAATCTCTTCCTTTGCCAATTAAGTCTTGTAAATATTTCATTCGTGTTAAAACTTTGTTAAAAATCCTAGTTTCAAAACAATCATAATAAATCTCAAAGACATATCGAAACCTTCTAAAAGCAATCCTCATGGAATGAAGATTTTTACTTGAATCATCCTTGAAATATTTATCTATTTCCTTATGAATATTATTAAGTTTTTCTTGAAGAACAACATCAGCACTAGTTGAAAATTTAAGATTTCTTTTAAGATTTGGAATTCTAAATTTCTTATTAGATTTCATAAGAATAATTCTCAAGAAGCATCACTAGATAAATTAATTTTTCTTAATGATTCTATAATTCCTCTAAATCCTTTTTCTTTATTACCCTTCAAACTTGTTTTTAATCTGTTCCTTAAACTTTCTTTTGAAAGACCTCTTTTTAATTTACCATTTTCTGCTACTGAGATACTCCCTGATTCTTCAGATACAATTACACAAATAACATCAGCTTGTTCAGAAATTCCTAAACCGGCACGATGCCTCATACCTAATGAAACACCTTCATAACTAGTCTCACTTGATAATGGCAAAGTACAACGTGCTGCTTCTATAATGTCATTTCTAATTATCACAGCACCATCATGTAGTGGTGAACGTGGAAAAAATATTGATCTCAATAAACTTTTTGTTACTTTAGAATTAATTTCTTCACCGGTTTCAGCAACACCTTTAATGCCTACTGATTTAACTAAAACAATTAATGCGCCATGCTGGTTTTGGGCTAATTCGTATGCGGTTTCTGCAATTATATCAGCAACTCCGCTTACATCACTTTTAAAAAAAATTTTCATAACAGGACTTCTGCCCAACAAAACTAATAATCTTCTTATTTCCGGTTGGAATAAAATTATGAAAGCAATAACCCATACTTCCGAAATTAGTTTTAACAACCATCCGATTGCTTTAAAATTTGCTGCTTGAGCCGCAAATGATAAAAACAACACAATCAATAATCCGTAAAATATTTGCGCGGCTATTGTTCCGCGTATAACTGTATATAATTTATAAAATATAATTGACACGAGTGCAATATCAATGATATCTAATAATGATATTGAAATAAATCCTATTTTGAATAATTCAAACATTAATTACCAGCTCCGGATATTCGATGAATTGGGTAATTTGTAATGCTTGATATGCTTTTTTCACATTATGTGTCCTAATGATTCTTGCACCATTCTTTATTGATAATGCTTCAGCAACCAATGTGGGTTCTTCTCTTTCCCCTATCGGCAAATTTAAGGCTTTACCTAAAAATGATTTTTTTGAAACGCCAATCATTATTGGGCATCCTATACCTTTTAATTCATTAAGTCTTTTAATTATTTCATAATTATCCATTATCCTTTTACCAAAACCTATACCGGGGTCAATTATAATATTTTTAATCCCGTGTTTTTTTGCTTTTTCAACTTTATTAACTAAATAATCGTATACCTCTGAAACAACATCGTCATAGAAAGGATTATCTTGCATATTTTGCGGCGTTCCTTTCATATGCATCAATATTAATGCTGCATTATGTTTCTTAACAATGTTCAGCATGTTTTCATCAAAACTATATGAACTTATATCATTAACAATTTTAGCACCGTGAGTTAATGCCTTATCTGCAACGGTTGATTTTGTTGTATCGACCGAAATTACAGCATCAGACTTCTGTTTTAATATTTGATCAATTACAGGAATAACTCTATTAATTTCTTCATCTTCGGCAATAGTTCCAGCACCAGGTCTTGTGGATTCGCCCCCAATATCTAAAATATCCGCTCCATCATTTAATAAATTCAGACCATGTTCAACAGCATTTTCTAATTTTAAATATTTACCACCATCAGAGAATGAATCTGGTGTTATATTTAATATTCCCATCAAATATGATTTTTCTAACGGATAGTTCTTCTGTCCTATACTGAAAGAATTCAATTCATAATCAGTAAGATTTTTAATAACTTTTTTAATTTTGAATCCTAAATCTTCATTTCCTAATGCAATAATTTCTTTTGCTAAATCCTTAAAAACCCCAAAAGAACCTAAAACTAAAAGATCTACTAATCCATGATTTTCTTTAATATCTAAGTAACAGATTTCTTTATTAGTGAGTATTATTTTTTTGATCTTCTGTGAGAACTTAAAGTCAATATCACGTATTTCAAGACCCAATAAATCTTTCTCGTACAAATCCCTAAAAATATTGTACTTAGCGCTGTATCTCTTAAATACGTTTGGATAAAATATATCTACAAGCTGGATAACCAAAATATCCTCTTAATTAAGGATAAATAAGAAAAAATCGATTAATATTTACGAAAAGGTGTTAAAAATTACAATTATTATTTGGTGTGTAAACATATTTATGAAATTTTATTATTTATCATATTCCTCAACTCAATAGTAGCAGCAGTAATATTATCATTGCAAAATATACTTGATCCAGCTACAAAAACATTACATCCGGCTTTCGATATATCTTGAATATTTTCTTTTGATACGCCACCGTCAATCTCTATCAAATAATTATAATTATATTTCTGTCGAAGAACAGATAAATCTTTTATTTTTTTTAAAGTGTTAGTTATAAACTTTTGACCACCGAAACCCGGATTAACTGACATTACCAGAATCATATCAACAATATCTAAAACATCTTTTAATGTTTCAATTGGAGTTGAAGGATTAATAGCAATACCAGCTTTAGCACCCAATTCTTTAATTCTAGTTAATGATCTGTGTAAATGAACAACTTCTTCTTGGTGTATTGTAATATACTTAGCCCCGGCTTCAATAAATTCTTTTATGAATGAATCCGGATCTTTAATCATCAAATGAACATCAATTGGAAGTTTGGTTATCTTTTTAATTGCACTAACCACAATAGGTCCAAATGTTATGTTGGGGACAAATCTGCCATCCATTACATCGCAATGAATCCAATCGGCTCCTCCCAATTCAGTGTATCTTATCTGTTGGGAAAGATTAGAAAAATCTGCTGAAAGTATTGACGGTGCTATAATTTTAATATCATTCATTTTTTCACTACTTACTTTGTGTAATTACTACATCAATGCTATCACCTACTGCAACTAAATCATCCTGACTTGGTTGTTGATCGACAACAGTATTTGGTAATAAAGTTGTTGAATGAATAAAAGTTTTAATACCTATCCTTAACGAATAGGTTTTTAGAATATTTTCAGCTTCATTCAAAGATTTACCAAGAATATTTGGAACTCGAACCATACCTAATTGAGGTCCGATACTAACTTTAATTGAAACTAAAGTACCTTGGTATAAATCTGTTCCTTCACGGTATTGTTGCTCAACTACAGTATTCGGAAGAAATTCAGATTCAACATTTTCTACTGAATCCAGTACCAAACCAACACGTTCAAGAGTAATCTGTGCATCTCTAATAGTTTTGTTTATTAGATTAGGCATTTTTACAGTCTGCTCACCACCGCTTATAGTTAAATAGACTCTTCTCCCTTCCTTAACCAATGTATTTGGATATGGATTTTGAAACATCACATGATCCTTTTCAAATTTTTGATCATATCGAGAGGTACGTACAATTGGATTGAGATTTAATTCTTTAAGTATACGTATTGCCTCATCTTTATGCATATTTACTACATCTGGTACACGATACTCAGTTGCGCTAACGTAATAAGGAAGTATTATGTTATCAAAAATAATTAATATGATTAATATGGAGATCAATCCTACAAGAGGAATAACCCAAAATTTTTTAGGAATTTTTTTCATATATAAATAGAACCATACTATTAATCACTGCAAATTTATAAAACTTTTTACTTATAACTTAAGCTCTTTTGCCAAAAGCCTTTTTTTTATTTAGTTTGGATTCTATTAAATGAATAAATTGACTTTATTATGAAACAAATAATATGTCTCTTTGAAGATGAAGGGTACAAAAACCTTCTCCCTTTAACTTATACCAGACCGGTTTATGATCTAAGATGCGGTATTTTAACACTCGGTCAAAAAATTATTAAATATTTTCCTAAATCAACAAAAATTTATCATACACGTAGATATTTAGCCCAATCCATAAAAGAGAAAAACGAAATTAATCTTGTAAATAATTTTGATTTTGATAACATACTTTTTATTAACGGAAGACTTTTATTTAATTACAAGTTATCAAAGATTATCTCTAATATGGGCAACAATTCAATATTAATTAATTCTGGGAAAATCATTGCTGCCAACTTAGATCGAAATAATTTACAAATATTTGTTAATGCTTTAGATGATGGATTTGATTTGAATAAGTTTGATAATGTAATTGTAAATGAAGTAAATGCAACATTGATAAACTATCCATGGGACTTAATAAATAAAAATATTGAAGAAATAACTTCTGATTTTGAATTTATAAGAAGTGCACGCAAAAAAGTAAACAACAACTACAAAGCAGTAGAAATAGTTAGTAAAAAAAATGTTATAATTGAAAAAAGTGTCCGGATAGCACCATTTACTTTGCTTGATGCAAGTGAGGGTCCAATTTATATTGCAAAAAATGCTAACATTATGTCGCACGTCTCTATTCAAGGTCCGGCTTACATTGGTGAGAGTTCTATAATAAAAATGCATTCATCTTTATATCATGGGACTAACATTGGTTGTTACTGTAAAGTTGGAGGAGAAATAGAAAATTCAATAATTCACTCCTACACTAATAAACAGCACGAAGGATTTTTAGGTCATTCTTACTTAGGAAGTTGGGTAAACATTGGTGCAAGCACTAACAACAGCGATTTGAAAAATAATTATGGAATTGTTGATGTACCAATTAATAATACTTTAATTTCTTCCGGTTCACAATTTGCCGGATTATTTATGGGTGATCATTCCAAAACTGCTATAAATACGATGTTTAATACCGGTTCTGTTGTAGGTGTATGTTGTAATATTTTCGGGAATGGATTTCCTCCGAAGTACATTCCCTCTTTTTCATGGGGTGGCAGTGAAAAAATTTCAGAATATCAATTCGATAAGGCGGTTGATGTTATTGAATCTGTTATGGCTAGAAGAAGAATGATCCCTACAGAAAATGATATTCTAGTTTTAAAAACAATATTTGCAATAACTAAATCTGAAAGAACTTATTAAATTGAATACACAATAAAATGTTCAGAAATTATTTTTATTTAATAAGATGCGTACATGAATTATCATACAATATTAAAGATGAAACTATTAGAGATATTTATACTCAAGAAAAAGATAAGCTTTTTATCAGCATACCTAAAAATGATATCTTAAATTTCCATATAATCATTTCTACTCAACCGCAACATAGTTACATAACAACAAAAACCTTTCATCACAAAGCAAAAAAGAATACAAAAAACTTTTTTGATGATTGCCTTAATAACAAGATCAATTCAATATTAATTGCAGAAAATGACCGTATAATAAAGTTTGAGCTTATACATAACAACATCTATTTTATTGTGCGTGGCTCTAATACAAATATTATATCGCTTGATAATAAAGGTAACTTCTCTTCTTTCAAGAAATTACAAAAAAATGAGATTCATAAAATTATCGATGAGATAAATTCCACAATTTTTTGTTATACACCTGATAAATTATTGATGGATTTAGAATTATTATCCTATGAAGAAATAACAAAAAAATACCGATTCATTGATAAATCGATTAAAAATGAGCTAACTCACAGAAATAATTTCAGTAATACAGAGATATTAAAAATTATAAATGAAATTCTAAATAAAGAAATTGCAGTCTTTATTTATGACAATAGTAGTTTGCCTATTTTTCAACCTTCAACTTTCTTTGAAGCAAGCAGAAATAAATCAGTAAATATATTTGATAATTATTTCGATGCTGTAAACAATTACTATACATTGAAATATTCTGGCACTACTGATAAAATTATTAGATCCGAAATAGAGAAATATTTAGATAAAGAGTTAGAACGATTAGCAAATAAAATTAATAATTTGAATTCTCGTATAGAAAATTGTTCAAAGGAAGAAGAATATTTTAGAAACGCAAATCTGCTACTTAACAACATTAATCAAATAAAAAAAGGAATGAAAAAAGTTGAATTTTATGACTCAAATTATGGAAGTAATATTTCTATCGAGATAGATGAAAGATTATCACCAGCAAAAAACATAGATAAAATGTTTGATAAAGCTAAATCGGAAAGGTTAAATTTCGATAAGTCAAAAGAGTTATTACTGAAATCGAAACATGATTATAATAGATTACAAGAAATAAAAACTAAATTAGAAGCCAGCGATTCAGTAGATGAATTAGTACTATTAAAGAAGGAATTAAAAATAAAATCGAATATGGAAAAGAGTAATATTGATGACAAAATAAACTTCAAACATTATCTTATAGAAGATAAATATCATGTCTATGTAGGTAAAGACAGTAAAAATAATGACCTATTAACAACAAGATTTGCCAAGCAGAATGATCTCTGGTTCCATGCACGCGGCGTTTCCGGTTCGCATGTAGTCTTAAGAATTGAAAATTCGAAAGAAGTAGTGCCTAAAAGTATTATTAAGAAAGCAGCATCATTAGCTGCTTTTCACAGTAAAGCTAAAACATCCAAATTAGCACCGGTCGCTTACACTTTTAAAAAATATGTTGTAAAGAAAAAAGATTTAAATCCCGGACAAGTTTATTTGTTAAGAGAAGAAGTAATTATGGTTCCTCCGGAAATTCCGAAGTATTGTAAAATGATTGATGATGAATAATATTTTACGAAAAATAATTTTCAACAAAAAACTTAAATAACGAGAACAAACAAAAATTGATTTCCATACTTAAAGAAAAAGTAAAGAAGATTCTAATTATCAAATTACGAGGCATAGGCGATGTAGTCTTATCCACAATAGTATTGGATAATCTTAAATATGATTTCCCTGAATCTACTATCGATTATCTAACCGATCCCCCTTCAAAGCCCGGACTCGAAGGATTAGAATCTGTAAACAATGTAGTAATATTTCCAAAGAAACTAGTAGATAGAATTAAGCTAATTAACCGTATCAAAAAAGAGAAATATGATTTGATTTTAGATTTTTATTCCAATCCTACAACTGCTCAGTTAACATTTTTCAGCCGTGCTAAATTCCGATGCGGTTTTCCATACAGAGGTAGAAAATATGCCTATAATTTATTTGGTCCGGCAGAAAGAAGTAGATACCATTCAGCAAAACTGCATTTAGAATTTTTAAAATCGATTGGAATATGCAGCAACTTAGAAAAATTATACTTTAGTATTAAAGATGAAGACAGAAAGTTTACTGATAAATGGTTAGAAGAAAATGTTTTGTTTGGAACTCCATTTTTTGGTATTTCTCCTTCGGGCGGATGGCCATCTAAAAAATGTGACCCCGATATTTTAGCCGAATATGGAATTGAAATTATTAACAAATATTCTATCAAAACATTAATTTTGTGGGGACCCGGTGATTATAACGATGCTTTACAAATAAAAACTATTATAGGCAATTCCGCAATCATGGCACCTAAAACTACAATTAGACAAATGGCAGCATTTATTGAAAAATGTAAATTTATTATTGCAAATGACAGCGGACCCATGCATATATCAACAGCAGTTGGAACTCCTACACTTAGTATTCACGGTCCAACTGATCCTACACTACAAGGTCCTTATGGTGATCAGCATGAATGGATTAATTTAGATGAACTAGATTGTATTATATGTAATTTGTTAGAATGCCCACGGGAACATGAATGCTTTAGAGATCTACCGATTAACAGAGTTTTAGAAAAAGTCGATAAACTCATTCAAAAAAATAATATACAATTCTAATTTGAAAAAACTTGAACTGATTTTTAGACGCTTATTATTATCCTTACTTCTTTTATTCAAAAGAACTAGAAAGAAATCTGCATTTCCAATTGTTACCAGAGATTCCAAAATACTTTTTATTAGACTTAACAGAATAGGAGATGCGCTCGTTTCCACTCCCCTTCTCTATGAAATAAAG
>CAYXKL010000101.1:0-9683 GCA_964464825.1 uncultured Melioribacter sp.
ATCTTATACATGGGAATATGACGAAGAGTTTGTAAATCTTATCGAAAATAGATTCCAAAAATATGGACTTCGAACTTTTGTTATTAAAAAGTTCAATGTTCATGAAGTAGTTGATCTTTTACGTACAAAAAAAATATCCTTTAAATTTTATTTAGACCGTGCCAGTGATGAAGACCGCGATTTTGAGGCTATCACAAAAATTTTACGTAAAAGAAAATGCCACATAATTAATCCCCACCATATGGTAAGAAAGGTTACTGATAAAGCTTTTATGCATAAAAAACTTGAAAAGAAAAATTTTCTACTTCCAAAATCATTTATATTGCAGCCGTTTGATTTATGTGATGAATTAAAAATATCTAATGAAAATCTTAGAACAATCGGCATACCTTTTATAATAAAACCATCTCAATTTTCAGGCGGTGGAGAAGGCGTTGAGAAAAACGGTAAAACTTAGATCAAATTCAGATTGAAAGAAAGAAAAGTCACTCCGAGAGATATTTAGTACAAGAAAAAATTTATCCCAAGATTATAAACGGAAAAAGAGCATGGTTTAGAATTTTTTGGGCTTTCAATAAAGTAATTCCGTGCTGGTGGGATGACCAAACACATATTTACACCTCTGTCACTAAAACTGAAATAAAACGTTATAACCTTCAACAATTAATTAAAATAACAAGAAGATTAGCACGATTAACATTTCTTGATTATTTTTCTACAGAAATTGCTCTTACTAAAAAACATCAGTTTATTCTTATTGATTATATAAATGACCAATGTGATATGAGGCTGCAATCGTTACATCGGGATGGAGTTCCTGATCAAGTTGTTATTCAGTTTATAGAAGAGATGAAAAAGAAAGTTACAACACTCTAAAAATATAAGTCATCTTCAATAGTATTTAAAATATTTAAGTAGCTATCATACCTCTCTTGTGAAATCAAACCATCCTCAATAGCCTTTATAACAGCGCATCCGGGTTCATGATAATGGGTACAAGTACTAAACTTACATTCATTAATGTATTCTAAGAATTCTTTAAAGTAGTGTCCTAAATATTGTTTTTTTATTCCATAAGGATCTATTTCCCTAATTCCGGGTGTATCGATAATAATAGTATCTTTATCAACTTTTATGAGATAAACTGTTACAGTTGTGTGTTTCCCCTTAGAACTGTAACTGCTTACATCATTCACTTTTAGATTCAAATTTGGGTAAAGCAAATTCAGCAAAGATGATTTACCAACACCGGATTGTCCCCAAAATAAATTTACCTTACCTGAAAGGTGATCTTTAAGTTCATTAATCCCAATCTCTTTTTTTACACTTGTTTCGAAAACATTATACCCAACTTTTTTGTATATCTGAACAAAAGGAAAATATTCTTTATCCTCCAAATCAATTTTATTGATTACAATAGTAACATCAACATGTGAACTTTCTCCGGTAACTATTAAACGGTCAATTAATTTATTATTGAATTTAGGCGCGGAAGAGCTTGAGACAATAACTAAATTATTAATATTGGATGCTATTATTTGTTCTAATCTTTCACCACGGAAAGTTGCACCTTTTACTTTTAGTGCTTTTCTTGAGATATAATTACTTCGATCAAAAATATAAAAGATAACACCCGAACCGTCTTTGTTTAATTCAAATTCTACTTTATCACCAACCGTAACAATATCAATATTTGATAACTTATCACCTTTTAATTCGTATTCCTTTTTAAATTTACCTTTTAAGGAACACCGATAAACATTATCATCCGGAGTAATAACATAATAATCCTTACTTTCTATTTTGAATATAATCCCTTGAATATTTACCTCGTATATAAAAAAAGCACCTTATAAAATAAGGTGCTTCATGGGGGTTGTCAATTAGGAGGAGTATAAAACTAAAATCTGTATTTTATTCCCAGCATTAAGTTGCTTTTTGAATTTTCTTGATAAATTCTTGAAACACCGCTACTGTAATTATCGCAAATATCTTTCCACCAGCCATAAGCATAAGCAAAATTAAAAATTAAATTTCTACCGCTGTCAATGCTTAATCCGCCAGTAATAAATTTTTTATCAAAATCGCTCGGGTCATCCTTATATGATGATGGCATGTAAATAAATCCTCCCCTTAGTGTAAAGAAAGAATCCGGGATTTTTATTTCTATACCGGAATTAAAATTAAACACACTATTGAACAGTTCTTTTATTTCACGATTATTCTCCATTTGGTCAAAAAAATCAAGACCATCAGTAAATTCCATTTCTGAATAATCGATATAACTTACATCAGCACTAATTGTAAAATTTTTATGAAAATATGCAGCTCCCACAGTTAATTTGTAAGGAGTGGAAATATTATATTCATATTTATTTTCAATTGGCGGATCCAAAATAAATCTATAACTAATTCCGAAATCACTATAAGCATCAACAAAATAATTTTCTTTAATATTGAATTTTTTAGGAAGTTCGAAAGTTAATCCAACATTAAAATTTTGATTCATTTTTGAAAGAATTCCAATAGAAGCATTCCATCCGGAAATATTCCAGGTGATAATATCGTTTATAAAAAAAGTTTCGAAATCTGATGTTAATGGTTCGCTCGGATCTAATAACAAGTTTGTACTATAATAGTCATTAACATCTGTTTCAAAGTATTCTCTATTTCTAGTCATATCACCATTAATAATATTAAATGTAACACCAACGAAAATATCTTTTTGAATTTCAATAGCTCCGGAAATTATCCAGCTATTTAGTGAACCTTCTTGTAATATTTTTCCATTTTGCTGTAATTGCCCATTAATTTTTGTTACATCTCCAATATAAACATTGTTTTCATACACCGGATAACTTAGACCTAATTCATATGCAATATCATCATTATCATATGTGAGTTCTTGGATTAAGGAATTATTATTATCATTAAAACCGTTAAATGTAAATGAAGTATTAAAATTTTTAGTTTGATTAAAACCAAATCCTAAAACTAGACTGCCTCTGCTTGTGGGTAATGGAAAAGCAAATCCAAATTGATTCAATCCAAGTTTAGAAATATTATCATTAGAACGGTTATTAAATAATGTAGATTTACTGTTAAATGAATTTATATCAATACTGCTTAATAGTTCTAAATCTTTAATTAAGGCTAATCCAGCCGGATTAAAAAGAACTGCTGAATAATCATCACTAACAGCTGTATAAGCATTACCCATACCTAAAGATCTTGCACCATTAGCAATTTCCAACTCCGAAAGTCTTAATGCATCATTGTAATTTTGAGACTTTACAATCGATGGTATTAAAAGTAAAATAATAAGAAAACCTATAAGTTTAATCTTAGCCATAATACCTCCAGAATTTTTCATAATAAATCATTTACCTTTTTCTACTACTTCCAGAACTTCCGGATGATCTTGAAGAACCGCTTGAAGAGCTACCCGATGATTTAGAACCACTGCTTGGAGAACTGGATCGTGATGGAGGTGAATATGATGGTGATGACCTTGGTTCTTGTCGCGGTGGATTATAACTCGGCGTTTCTTTTCGTTCACCACTTCTACTTCCACTACTAGTTGATGGTGGTCTATATGATCTTTCACCCGAACTGCTTTTACCTCTTGAAGAACTGCCGCTGCGTGTTGGAGTAGAACGCGGTGATTCTTTTTTATCTTTTTGTTTTACTGTAGGTTTAGAAGAAGTATTATTCGGTGTTCTAGTAGCTCCTTCTTTAGATACAGTTGTACCGCTGCCGCTGCTTCTTGATACTCCGGTTCTCGTTAAATCCACATCTCTTACTCCACTATCACGATCATTCTGAATTGATGTTGAAGTTCTATCACCCGATTGGGTATCTCGATCTCTTGTTACAATCCCTCTACCACTGCCCGTTTCTCGTAATCGAGTATATTGATTTCTATAGCGATAGATACTTGGATTGTAAGTGTAGTTATAATGCCAAGGATAAAAATGATACCAAGGATTATAATGATACCAATAATTGTAATAACTTCCATACCATATGTACCAAGGCCAGACTGAAGGATAGCAGCAATCCCAATCCCACCAATAAGGATAGTAAAATGGATCATAATATGAGAGGAAACCAATACTAAAACCAATAGATGGATAATAACCTAAATAGTATTTTCTATAACGATAATAATCATAATCACTATAATATCGATTATAGTCTTCGTCTTCTTCATTGTATTCGTCATCGTAATAATCGTTTTCATATAAGGAATCTTCGCCTTCTTCATAAACATATTCATCTTCATCATAATCAAATTCCTTTTCATCATGATCTCTTATAGCAAGTTGAGTGTAGCAACCTCCAAAGGAAACCATTAATAAAAAAAGTAATATATATTTTAATTTTTTCATAATATCACCCGGTTTTAATATTATTTAAACAAAAATTATGCCTTAAAAGATTAAATAAGTAGTGTAAAAAGCAGCGATAGTGAATGGTAATGTATAGTAAATTGTACTATTTAATGAATAAAAGATACATCCTAAAAGATTGGTTTTATATATTCTGCAAATATTCCTCTATCAGCAATATCTTCAGAGAATTTTTTATTATCTAAAAGATCTCTTAAATTTAGTCCAATCGTCAATCCTTCACCAATTGAAACACGTAGACCAAAATTTATAAATCCGTTACCGGATCCAAGGGAATTACCCGTATTATCATTTATAGCAAAATCGTACTCACCTATTAAAGAGACTTGTGAACCAATAGTTTTTTCAAATCCAATACCAAGATTTAGATCTTTATCAGCGTCATCTCGTTCCAAAGAGAAATTTATTGCACCGTGTAAACTTAAGAATCCAAGAATTTCAAAATTTTTTGATGCTGCAATAAAAAAACCGGGTGATTTAATTTGAAATCTTTTAAATTCATCAAAGTATAATCCTTTACCTTGTGAATCAAAACCGATTGTAAAGGCTGGTAAAATTTGATCTTCATTCCATATACGTGCCCGTATATTTACTCCAGGTAAATTATAAAGATCAATTTTGCCACTGCCAATAATATTAGTGCCACCGTATGATATACCAAAACTAAAATTGTCGAAAACTCCCACCTCAATTTTTGTTACTAGTACACCCATAGGCATTAAATCCATACTAATACCTACATTACCTTTTTTTAGAATACCAGCGGTAGGTAAATCAATTAAATTTCTATACTCGTGTTTAGCATCTGTACCGCTAGTACCTTGTGCGAAGGTAAAAGATGCTATGGAATATAAAAAGATTATCGATTTAAATATATTTTTCATTTTGTCTCTAAACATTGCAATGGAAAGATAATAAATAACTATATAAAAGTTTCAAGTTGTAAAATTATTTCCTTCTAAAGGTGGAACCATCTTTACTGTCTTTTATTTCAATGCCTAATTTGATTAAATCGTCTCTTATAGTATCAGATAGATTATAAAGCTTATGTGATTTTAATTCTGTGCGGATTTTTAATAGTAATTCTATCAGTTGATTTTCGATTGATCCATTTTGTACTTTATACAAACTCTCAAATTGAATTATCCCAAACACATTTTCAGCAGTATTTCGGATAAAGTTTTTTAGCTGAAGATAAAATGATGAATTAATTTTTTCATTTTCTGCAATAATCTTATTTGCGTTCCTAATAAAATCAAAGATTAATGCGGTTGCCCTTGGTGAATTGAAATCATCATCCATCAGTTCAGTAAATTGTCTATAATAACTATCAATATCAAAATCTGGATCAATACCATCACTAATATTTTTTTCTATACCGGATGAAATTAATTCTGCAAAGTTTTTAATTTTCTCAAAACCTTTATTAGCCGCTTCGAGTAACTCTTCACTAAAATTTAATGGTCCTCTATAATGAGTTTGAATAAAAAATAATCTGATGGCTTCTGCTGGATATTTCTTTAATATCTCTTTTGCTGTAAAAAAATTACCTAGGGATTTGGACATTTTTTCATTCTGAATATTTAAAAACCCAAAATGAACCCAGTATTTTACGAACTGCTGATTAAAACATGCTTCACTTTGTGCAATTTCATTTTCATGATGAGGAAAAATTAAATCATTACCTCCGGCATGAATATCAATTGTTTTACCTAGGATTTTAGTACTCATTGCAGAACATTCTATATGCCACCCTGGTCTGCCTTTACCCCAAGGACTATCCCAACTCGGTTCCCCCTCCTTTGCTTTTTTCCAAAGTGCAAAATCTAGCGGATTTTTTTTCTGTTCATTGACTTCTACCCGTGAACCAATTTCTAACTCATCAATTTTTTTACCGCTAAGTTTACCATAATTATTAAATTTGGCAACATCATAAAAAACATTCCCATCAATATTGTATGCAATTCCTTTTTCTACTAATGTATTAATTATTGAAAGCATTTCATTTATATGTTCGGTAGCTTTTGGGAAAAAATTGGCGGGTTTTATTTTCAGGGCAAATAAATCTTTGAAAAATTCCTCTGCATAATATCGAGCAATTTTTTCCACAGATATATTTTCTTTTATTGATCTGTTTATTAATTTATCATCAACATCAGTTAAATTCATTACAAAATTTACTTTGTAACCGCTATAATCGAGATATCTACGTATAATATCTGCCATAATAAAAGATCTTGCATTTCCAATATGAAAAAAATCATATACCGTAGGTCCGCAAATATACATAGTAACAGTTGGAGGATTAATAGGTATAAATTCTTCTTTAGTCTTAGAAAAAGTGTTGTAAATTTTCATAATTTTTCCAGAATTTGGGAAAAAATATACAAATAGGGGGCTCTTTATACAAATAAAACTTGGAATAGATTTTGTCAATTATTAATAAGATAAAAAGATAATAGAACTTAAATTTAGACTTTGACATCTTTGATTTAATTTTTATATTTCTTGTGACAAAAAGAAAATAAACTAATTTTATCCTATTAATATAATTTGAAAACTGATATCAATAACTCATTTAATTCTTTTCAATGGAGGAACAAAATGATTCGTAGACTTACAGTAATTATAATCCTCGCACTATTTTGTACAACTCTATATTCACAAACTACTCCAATAATTTTTAAAGTTGAACCACTTGGAGTTTCTCCTCGAGACGTAGCAAAATCTACGACCGACATTTATACCTATCCTTCAACTGGATTGCACAACGTTGGAGTTGGCTCATTGATGTACTTTAAAGCATCAATAACCGGTACAAATTTAGGTACAGTTGTTTGGTCAATTACAAGAAGACCTCAAGGATCAACAGCTGCAGTAGGAACAACAATCGACCAAATCGATACAAACACAATTGTAGTAACTTTTACACCAGATAAACTTGGTGCTTATGAATTAACTGCAACTGCTGGTGCTTATATCACGACAGTATCTTTTAATGCTGCTAAATATTTAGGATATACAAATACTTATGTAAATGGTGTGAATCAAAATGTTAATTGCGAAACATGCCATTCTTCCTATGTTGCTGAATGGAGTAATACAAATCACGCGACAATGTTTACTCGTGCTATGAATGCAACTCCTGGATTAAGCGGTCCATCAGACCATTATTCAGCTAATTGCATTTCATGCCATACAACTGGTTATGATAAAAATCCAACAGCAGTTAATGATGGATTTGATGATCTTGGTTTTGTATATCCAACAGTATTAACAAATGGAACTTATAATGAATTAGTTGCTCTTTATCCAGATGCAATGATGAGAGGAAATATTCAATGTGAAAGTTGTCATGGTCCAGCAAGCAGCCACGTTGGTGTAACAAGTGATTATAGAATGACAGCAACTTTCGATGCTGCAGTTTGTGCTTATTGCCACGATTCTGGTACACACCATATTTTCCCGGAACAATTTGATGCTTCATTACATGCACAAGCTGTTGATGAAAGTGGCCCTGGACGCGAAAATTGTGTGCGATGTCATACTGGTGCTGGTTTTAAACAATATGTAGATGGTGTTCCAGTATCTGACCCTTATTTTGATGTATCATATTCACCTATTACATGTGCTGGTTGTCATGATCCTCATAGTGATGCAAATGTTCACCAATTAAGAAAAGTGTCTGCACAATTATTAGCACCTAATAACACAAAATTGAATATTGACGAAGGAATTGCCGGTACTGGTGCTATATGTTTTAATTGCCATCAGTCAAGAACCGAAGCAAATGCTGCTGTAGCTGCTGCAACTATAAACTTTAGATTTGGTCCGCATCATGGTCCTCAAGGAGATATGCTGGTTGCTAATAATATGTTAGAATTAGCTGGCGTAACATTAGCTTCTTCAAATCATATTGGAGCTACATTAGATGCGTGTGTTAGATGTCATATGTTTGGCAATGCTCAGGTTGTAGATTCAAATGGAAAAGTAATTCAGGTTGGTGGGCACTCATTTAGGGTTCTTACCCCTGATGGTAAATCAAATATGGAAGCATGTGCTGGATGCCATGGAGGAACTTTAGGAGCATCATTTGAAGAAGTAACATTCACATTTAATGGCAACGGTGATCATGATAATGATGGATTAATTGAAGGTCTACAAGATGAAGTAAAAGGTATGATTGAAAAAATTAGAGCAGCACTACCAATTAAATCTGGACAAACACAACCTGTTCCTGAAACTTCTTGGACACCTGATCAAAGAAGCGCTTATTGGAATATGATTACTGCAGAAGAAGATAAGAGTTTCGGTATCCATAATCCGAAATATATTATCACTGGTTTAAAAGGAGCAATGAAATTATTAGGTGTTCCAACCGGTGTGGAATCCTATGATTCTGTTATACCAAATGATTATACATTATTCCAGAATTATCCAAATCCATTCAATCCATCAACTAACATCAAATTCTCACTACCAAAAGCTTCTAATGTTAGATTAACAATCTATGATGCAATTGGTAGAGAAGTAAGAACACTTTTAAATAATGAACTAAGTGCCGGTACACATACAATTCAATGGAATGCCTCAAACTTAGCTTCAGGTATTTATCTTTATAAGATTGAAGCTGGTGATTATGTAAAAGTTAACAAGATGTTATTACTGAAGTAATCTAATTATATAATTCTTATAAAAAACCCCCTAATTTATGGGGGTTTTTTATTAATTATAATTCATTTCTAATTATTTATTTTTGTAGTAACAAATACAAATATTTATGCGAATAGAAAATGATTCATTAGGGAAATTAGACATAAATGATGATGCTGTTTATGGCATTCATTCACTTAGAGGATTAATAAACTTTCCTATTTCAAATGAAAGAATTAATTCTTATTTAATTAAAGGATTCTTCCAAGTTAAATTAGCTGCAATCGAAACAAATTATAAATGTGGACTTCTATTTAAGGAAAAATATGAACCACTAATTGAAGCCGTAAAATATTTATTAAAAGAGACTGAAGAAGCAATCCAAAGAAAATCTGATACAATCTATCAAAAAATTATTTGCGATCCTTATCAAGGCGGTGCCGGCACTACATTAAATATGAATATTAATGAAGTGATTGCAAATACAGCTCTTAAGATTATGGGTAAGAATTATGGCGACTATTCAACTATTCATCCGCTTGATGATGTGAATATGAGTCAATCCACTAACGATACATTCCCTACTGCTTTAAAGATCGCATCGATCTATTTGTTAAG
>CAYXKL010000102.1:0-9657 GCA_964464825.1 uncultured Melioribacter sp.
GCTTCAGCGTCAATGAAATTATTTTTTCTAACATTAATGTGCATCTCCTTCTAATTCTTCTTTCTTTAATTCACTCTTTAGATAAAACACTCCTTTTGATGCAACTTTTTCACCTACTCTCAATCCTTCTTTAATTTCAATCCGGTTATCAACAGATGATCCGGTAAGCACTTTTCTTTGTTCGAATGTAGTATCGCTGGTCTGAACAAAAACATAGTCATTACCGGTTTCTTTAACCACAGATTCATCCGGAATCATAATTGCTTTTGCATTTGAACTTACCGGTATTTTTAATTCACCAAACATTTGTGGTTTCAATTTACTGTTCGAGTTGTTAAACTCACCCCGCACAGTAATCGTTCTTGATTGTTCATCGACTGTTTGACCTATATATATTAATCTTCCGCTAAATTTCTCATTCGTATAAGTTGCCGATGTGAAAAATGCATTTGTTTTCTGATTTATCTTCGCTATATCCTTTTCATAAATCTGTCCGTCAATCCAAACATTGTTTGTGTTTATTACCTTGAATGCGTTTGTTGTGGCATCAACTAACTGCCCGATAACTACATTTCTCTCAACCACAACACCGTTGATAGATGATTTAATCGGCAACGTGCCTGATGTATGTTCTTCACTCATTTTCCCATCGGTGACATCTTCATCACTAAGACCAACAGAATGAATTTTTTTATCTTCTGCTTTGTATTCAGCGAGAGCTTTCTCATATTCGGCTTGACTTTCCAATAACGATTTTTGTGATCCTATTTTCTCATCAAATAATTTTTTCTGTCTTTCATAATTTGCTTTTGTGTAATCTAACGCAGCTTTCGCTATCATGAAACCGGCTTTTATTTCACCAACGTCAAGTCCTTCAACCGTCATCAATACTTGTCCGGTTTTAACATAGTCGCCGACATTTACGAATACCTTGTGAACTCTTCCTTGCACAAGTGAACCGATCTGCGCTTCATTATCTTGATTAGTAATTACCTTTGCCGGAATTGTTAAATAACCGGTGAATGGTTGTAATGATACAGTTTCGGTTTCCAATTTTATTTGCTTTATTGATTCAACCGATAGTTTTACAACTCCACTGTGTTCATTATGGCTTTCTTCTTTTTTAGGTTCTTCCTTACCACCACACCCTAATAGGATAAATCCTAATACATTTACGGCTATTAATAATTTTATACTTGCTTTCATCTATTTCTCCAATTCTGATTTGTCAATAATATTTAAACCAACTATTTCTTCAATCCGGAATACTGATTGATAATGATTGAATAAAACATTTATGTAATTATTCCGTGAGTTTATTAATGTCTGTTTCGCTTGTAGATATTCAAGGTATGTTAGTTCTCCGGCATCGTAACTTTTTATTGCTGTTCTATAAATCTCTTCAGCTTGTGGAAGAATATCATTCACATAAAGTTTTACTTGCTTTAGATTATTTTCATGATCTGTAAATGCACTTTTTATTTTTAAGGCGATCTCGTTCTTCGTCAATTGAAGTTCCGATTCAGATATAGTCTGATTTGCTGCCGCCTCTTGTATTTTTCCTCTCTGGTCGAACATAAACCAGAGGGGGACAGATATACCGAATGAAGCTCCATAGAAGCCGTTATTACCGTCCCGCGTTTGTTTGAAATATGCGAGATTAATACTCGGTAATAGGGAAGACCACGCGAGTCCTTTTTCAATTGATGCTATACCATAATTTAATTCTGCAATCTTAATCTGTGGGTTTGTTTCTTCAAACGATTTGTAGATTTGCTCTATGCTTATTTCGTGATCTACAAAAACAAGCGTATCAGTTAATTCGTAATTCGAGTCATAACTTTGTTTTCCATACCCAAGCGAGTAATTCAGTTCGGCAAATGCTGTCGTAAGTTCGTTATTTGCAACTTCCAGATTGTTCAGTGCTTCAGTGTATTGAACCTTTGCGGTCAATCTTTCAAGATTCGTTCCTTCCCCAACATTTTGCCTTATCTCCGCTTTCTTAAAAAAATCTTCCGAAATCACAAGATTCTCTTCAGCGGATTTTACCTGGTATTGTTTAGCCAAAACTTTGTAGTAGCTGGTTTTAACTTGTTTGATAACGCTTCGCTCGGTCAAGTTTAGTTTATAAACAGCAATCTCTTCTTCTTTGCTAAATTTGCTTCCTTTCAGAAAATAATTAGAAGGGAACTCAAACGATTGACTTACTGCTAGAGTTTTTTCGCTGTAATTACTTATACTGCTATTCACGGGTGCGTATTCATAACTGACACCAACCTCCGGCTGAGGTAATGATATTCCACTCCAGAATCTTCCTTTCGAAGCTGAAATATTTTCCATTGCGCTTCTTACTTCCGGATTATTCCTTAACCCAATTTCAACAGCTTCCGTTAAACTTAGTATTTTTATTTCAGTTTGTCCGTAAATGCATAGCGGCAGCAGAGCAACTGCGAACAAAGCAAAAAGTTTGTTTCCCGATAAACGGGATATCACATAACTCAACATTCTTTCTCCAAATATTTTTTAATAGACTAATCCGCCTTTGGCGGAAATACACTTATCCCGTAAAGGGATCAACGAAATGAAAAGAGATTGGTTAAATCAGAAATGTGTTGTTAAATAGATATAAATCAGTTGATGGTTTTGCTTTTAAATGATGATCTGTTCTTTCAAAAGAAGTCTGTGTTTCTTGCGCTTCTATTTCTTCAAAACAATGTATGCAGATATCTTTGTTAAGCTCGAGTTTTGGTAGCTCTTCACGTAATATCTTTGAATATGTATTAGTATTCTTTACAATTTGGCAGTAATCATGCTCTCCGTGATTACCTCCATCAAAATCAAGTAATCCTAATTCTGAGTGCAAAAATGAGAAAACAAAAACTCCAAGAAAGAGCAGAGCCATTGTTTTTTTTACACTATTTCTAAAAATATTTTTCATTTATTTGCAATATATTGCTTTGTAATTGATAAAACAATTAAAACAAAGAATAAGTTTCCTCCATTATTTAAGTATATCATTTTATGATTTAAAAATTAAAGTCAATATTTACGCTTAATAAATAATTATCAAATCCCATTCTAAGTAACTATTTTCAGACATTACATTTCATAAATAATAGGAGGAGACACTATGTTATTCATATTAGCATTAATAATTATTGTAGTTGCAGTAGTCGCTTATTTCAATCTAAAAAAGAGTGGAAGATTTCAAGAAGCAAAATTTGCAACAATAGGTATAGCTGTTGGATTTATAGTTGCCTTATTGCAAATGTTTACTGTTGTGCCGGCTGGTACGGTCGGTGTTGTAGATTTTCTTGGAATGGTAAGCGATAACACTCTTAAATCGGGAGTTAATTTTGTAAATCCAATGGCTAAGGTGATTGACTTTACAATCAAAACACAAGAGCTGAAAGAAATGATGAATGTTCCTTCAAAAGAAGGATTGAGCGTTCAGTTGGAAATCAGTCTTTTATATTCTCTTGATCCGGATAATGCATCAAAGATCTATAAATCAGTTGGTGAAAATTATGGAGAGATAATTTTGATTCCGCAATTCCGATCTGTTGTACGCGGAATAACAGCCAAGTACGAGGCAAAAGCACTCTATACTGCTTCGCGGGAAGTTCTTGCACACGAAATAAAAGGTGAACTTGATAAACTTGTTGGTCCGCGTGGTATTACAATTGAATCTGCACCAATGCGGCAGATAATTCTACCGAGCGGTCTAACTGCTTCAATAGAAGAAAAACTAAAAGCTGAACAAGAAAGTCAACGTATGGAATTCATTTTGAAACGAGAAGAACAAGAAGCAGATAGAAAAAGAATTGAAGCAAAAGGTATTGCTGATTTTCAGGATATAGTTGCTCGGGGAATCAGTACACAATTATTGCAGTGGAAAGGAATTGAAGCAACAGAAAAATTAGCGAACTCTACAAACGCAAAAATTGTTATAATAGGAAGCGGAAAAGACGGATTGCCGATAATTCTTGGAAATCAATAATAGGAACTTAGAGCGAAAAACAGCGGTAAAACAAACCGTAATAGTTTTTCGCTCTTGATTTTTTTTATTTAACAAAATTCTTACTTATATTAAACGTGTGAGAAAGACAACGAACATATTATTTGCCGTACTCTATTTGTTTCTAACTACAGGATTTACTATCACCATTCATTTTTGCGGTGGTGTTGTTAGTGATATCAGCATAATGAGATCTTACGATGATAAAGACCCGTGCGGTTGTGACGGTTCTGCATGCGAAAAACCTTGCTGCACCGATGAGGTTCATACAATAAAATTAACAGACTCCCAAAAAGCTGAAGCAAAGTTTGTTCAAAATTCGTTTGAATTAATAGTTGCTGTCTTCCACGCCGAAGACCTACTATCTCATGAATATTATAAACCGCAGATTATCAACACAAATTTCTCAGGCGATTCAAGTCCGCCATCTTTATATCTCTCTAACCGTACTCTCCTGATCTGATTCCTCATATATCCAATTCTTAATTAAAGAGTGATTGTATAATCAATGCAACCATTACGCCCTTTTGCGTAAGGTTCTGATCATACTTTCATCATATACTATTTCATAATTCACATTAAAGAGAATTAATATGATCGAAAAAATTATTGATTGGTCGGCAAATAATAGATTCATAGTGATCTTAATTTACGTGATCGTGATTGGATTCGGAGTCTATAGCGTAGCAAATTTGCCGGTAGATGCAATCCCGGATCTATCCGAGAACCAGGTTATAATTTTTACCGAATGGATGGGACGTTCACCACAAATAATAGAGGACCAGGTAACATTCCCGATTGTATCCGGCTTGCAAGGTTTAGCGCACGTAAAAGCTGTACGCGCAACTTCGATGTTCGGCATGTCTTTCGTATTTGTAATCTTCGAGGATGGTGTTGATACCTACTTTGCACGTACACGTGTTCTTGAAAGAATGAATACAATCCAGGCACAGTTACCTTCCGGGGTTGTTCCTTCGCTCGGTCCCGATGGAACCGGAGTTGGACATGTTTACTGGTACACCGTTGAAGGTAATGGATATGACCTCGGCACATTACGCGCAATTCAAGACTGGTATGTTCGGTACAAACTTTCTTCGGTACAAGGTGTAGCCGAAGTTGCGAGTATCGGCGGATACGTAAAACAATACCAGGTTGATATTAATCCTAATGACCTCCGTGCATACAATTTATCCGTCTCTGATATTGTTAATGCAATTCAAAGAAGCAATAACGAAGTCGGCGGAAAATTATTAGAGGTTAGTGATGCCGAATATTTTGTTCGCGGTCAGGGATATATTCAATCGAAAGATGATGTTGAAAATACTGTGATCAAAACTTCGGCGAACGGGATACCGGTATTAATAAAAAATGTTGCTTCCGTATCATTAGGCGGCGATATACGGCGCGGCGCACTTGAAAAAAATGGTAAAGGCGAAGCTGTTGGCGGTATCGTAGTTATGAGAACCGGTGAAAATGCTCAACGTGTAATTGAAAGAGTCAAAGACAAAATAAATGAAATAGCGCCGGGACTTCCGCCGGGAGTAGAAATTATAACTTCGTATGATCGAAGCACACTTATCAAAGAAGCAATTGGAACATTAGATAGAGCTTTAATCGAAGCTGCGATCACTGTTTCAATCATGGTTGCAATCTTTCTATTACACTGGCGAAGTATAGTAAGAATTCTAATTGAAATTCCAATCGCTGTCTTAATCTCATTTATTTTAATGTACACCTTCGATATCACATCAAACATTATGAGTCTCGGCGGAATTATCTTAGCAATAGGAGTGATAGTCGATTCATCAATTGTTCTTGTTGAAAATGCGTATCGAAATATAGCCCGTGCAATCGAAGAAAAAGGAAAACTAAGCAGCGAAGAGTACAAAAGAGTCTCGATAGACTCTGCAAAACAAGTAGGCAGAGCAATTTTCTTTTCCGAATTGATAATTCTCGT
Source organism: uncultured Melioribacter sp. (assembly GCA_964464825.1). Taxonomy (GTDB): domain Bacteria; phylum Bacteroidota; class Ignavibacteria; order Ignavibacteriales; family Melioribacteraceae; genus DYJK01. The sequence goes on from CAYXKL010000102.1 coordinate 5,976, forward strand.
TTCATTTCTCCCGGTATTTCTTTTAACGGGTCAGGAAGGCAAGCTTTTTAAACCACTCGCTTTTACAAAATCTTTCACAATGATCGGAGCTGCTATTGTTGTTATTTCCCTCATCCCGGTTTTAATGACAATGTTAATGAGAGGCAAATTCAAGCCCGAAGAAAAAAATCCTACGACAAAATTATTCATCCGGGTTTATGAACCGTTAATACACTGGGTACTTAAACATAGAAAGACCACAATTGCTATAAACGTTATAGCATTACTAATTACTATCCCAATGATTCTAAATACCGGTAGTGAGTTTATGCCTCCACTTGATGAAGGATCGATTCTTTACATGCCGGTAACATTGCCCGGGGCATCTATCGGTGAGGTGAATCGCATATTGCAAGAACAAGATAAAATTATCAAGTCAATTCCGGAAGTTCATCACGTACTTGGCAAAACCGGCCGGGCAGAAACAGCAACTGATAACGCACCGCTTAGTATGATAGAAACGATAATTCTATTGAAACCAAAAGATGAATGGAGAGAAGGCGTTACTAAACAAGATATTGTCGCCGAGCTTGATTCAAAGTTGCAAATACCCGGCGTGCGTAACGGTTGGACCCAGCCGATCATAAACAGAATTAACATGCTTTCAACCGGTGTTAGAACAGATATCGGCTTTAAGATTTTCGGACCTAATCTCGATACACTCGAAGCATATGCAATCAAAGCAGAAAAATTATTGAAGAACATTAACGGTGCTGCCGATGTTGTTGCTGAACGTGTTCAGAATGGATACTACTTAGATATACAAATCAAACGTGAATTTGCTGCACGTTTTGGTGTAAACATTAGAGATCTTCAAGACATCATTGAAACTGCAATCGGCGGACAAAATCTTGGTACAGTAATCGAAGGAAGGATGCGCTTCCCTATTCGAATGCGTTATCAAAAAGATTACCGGGATAACATTGAAGAACTGAAAAGTTTAATTGTTCCGGTTTCTTTGTCAAATCCCATGGCTGCTAAATCTTCACCAGGTTCAATGAACACCGGGATGGGAATAAGTAACCGCGGCGGAATGTCTTCTATGGGTAGCGCTAATCAAGCATCTGTAATCCCGGCATCTACAAGCATACAAAAAGATTTTTCCCTTATAAGCACAAACCAGAATGATGTTGCTTATTTACCACTTTCCGAAATCTCAGACATAAATTTAGTAACCGGTCCTCCAATTATAAGCAGTGAAAACGGAATGTTGCGCTCTATTGTTTTTATGAATACACGCGGACGGGATATGGGCAGTGTAATGGTTGATGCAAAAGAAATTATTGAAGAGAAATTAAATCTCCCGGCCGGTTACTCATATACCTGGAGCGGACAGTACGAGAGCAAAGTTCGTGCGCAACAAACAATCCAAATAATAATTCCGGTGGTATTCCTAATAATTTTTGTGCTTCTCTTTTTCACGCTTAAAGATTACCTGGAAGCCGGTGTAGTTATGCTCTCCGTACCTTTTGCTCTGATCGGCGGAATGTACATGATCTATATACTTGGATACAATTTCTCCGTCGCTGTCTGGGTTGGTTTTATTGCACTCTACGGTGTTGCTGTTGAAACCGGAGTTGTAATGGTTGTTTACCTTCATGAAGCACTTGATAAAAGATTAAGAGCATTTCACAAAGGAGAAAGAGGACACATTACAAAAAATGATATTTATGAAGCAACTGTCGAAGGTTCGGTGTTAAGATTAAGACCAAAGCTAATGACTGTTGGCACTTCTATGGTTGGATTAATTCCGGTTATGTGGGCAACCGGCACCGGTTCCGATGTAATGAAACCATTAACGGCACCTTTAATTGGCGGCTTGCTTACTAGTGCGGTTCACGTTCTTGTAGTAACGCCTATACTTTTTGCTATGATGAAAGAACGTGCCCTTAAAAAAGGAAAACTCGAAATCTCTAAAATGGCAGATTGGATGAAGGAGGGAGAATAATAATGGAGAATTTAGAATTGAGAATTGAGAATTATCAAATGAAAAAAACTTTGCGAAACTTTACGAATTACTTTGCGTTCTTTGCGTGTAGTTTTTTCTTTCTTTCAATGAATAATACAAACGCTCAATCGGTTGATTCATTAGTAGCGGAAGCAATAAAAAATAACCCGCAGTTGAAATCATTACAGTATAAAATAACGGCTTCGGAGAAAAGAGCTGAGTCGATCGACAATCTCCCGGCACCGAACTTTTCGGCTGCTTTTAATCAAATACCCACAAGTTCAATCGATGTTTTGAATCAATCTATTTCAAACGACTTTGCTGTTTCTCAAATGTTTCCCCTTGGCGGCAAGTTAAATGCTATGGCAGAGGTAGAGAGAAAAAATACTTTGATCGAAGGAAATAGTTATGAGATTTATAAAGTTAATCTTACTGCCGGTATAAAAATGTCTTACTATACATTATGGTTAATCGACAGAAAAATTGAAATACAGAGAAAAAATATTTCTCTTTTGAACGACCTCGTCAATTCTATAGAAGCTTCTTACTATACAAATAGAATTAACCAGGCAGACGTGCTTACACTTCAAAGTGAGATCGCGTCAAAAGAAACAGAACTATTGATCCTTGAGAAGCAAAGGGAAGTCGAGATATATAAACTGAACAAACTCCTCGGTCGTAATCTTGATTCAAGAGAGGTTTACACTGTTGTTGACTTCCCGGCAGACATGCTCACTTCAACACAAGCTAAATTGGAAGAAATTCTCGGTTACTCCAATCCGTCTCTCAAGAAAATGGATAGTATGATTGAAATGAACAAAGCCATGATCGAGGCAAACAATCGTGAGTTAATACCGGATTTAATGATTCAAGGTATGCTAATGAGAATGCCGCTTGGAATGACTTTAACATCTAAGAGTGATTTAACAATGCTCGATCCCAAGACGGAAATAATGTACTCGTTGATGTTTTCGATAAACTTACCTTTTGCACCGTGGTCGATAAACAAATATAAAGCTAAGGAAGAAGAACTGTATGCCGGCATCAGCAGCATAGAATATGAAAAGAAAGATATGCAGCGCGAGATGACTTCCAAACTTAAAGAAGCATTGGTCAAGTATAACACAGCTATTGAACTTGCCAAACTATACAGCGAAAAAGTTATTCCTCTTTACGGCAAAGCGGCCGAATCGCAAGCATCTGCATATCAAAACGGCAGAACCGGTATCACTACTGTTATAGATTCTTACCGCATGTTATTGATGCAAGAGATGAATAACTACATGGCAATGGCAGATACACAAATGTCCCTTGCCGAAATTGAAATGATGATTGGAACAACACTCAAAAGTTTTTAGGTGACAACATGAAAAATTTTATTAGAATAAAAAGAGGTATAGAAATGAAAAAAGTCAGGTATCTACTCATTCCAATTATTGCAATTGCTCTGGCTTTCTCCGGTTGTTCAGAATCTGAAGGGAACGCACAACACGAACATTCGGTAAGCGGACAGAAAGAGTATTGGACTTGCACAATGCATCCGGAGGTTAGGTCTGATAGGCCGGGCGCTTGCCCGATCTGCAATATGGACTTAATTAAAAAAGTAGATGATGCAGAAGAAGAACCCGCTGCCGGCGAAGAAATGGCCGGTATGATTACGCTTAGCGGCAAGAAACAAGTATTGGCAAATGTTTC
>CAYXKL010000103.1:0-9629 GCA_964464825.1 uncultured Melioribacter sp.
GCCCTTCCCCTCAAGGGAAGGGGTTGCCTATGCTTAAATTGTCTCGGCTATTCTCCTGAAGTGATAACCGTAAACAGAAAGTGTCATAGCCAAAGAAAATTTTTTTGGATACTTAATCAAACTGTAAATAAATGTTTTCCAAAAATATTTTTTACCCTTTTCTAAAACTCCAATAAACCAGAGTAGTTTAATGAATGCTTTAATTTCGGTCAAAGTTAACATCTGTGATTTCCAGATTGGTACGTTGTACTCACGTAAGAATGAGATTATTCTTTTGTAATATTCACGCGGAGAATAAATTGTGTGTATGATTTTTGTGTAACCTTTAACAAGATCACGATAATTCATTTTAGGAATTATATTGGTAGTGCCATCCATATTGTTTCCATTAAAACTTTCTAACAATCTATTCTCTTTTTTGAGTCGGTCATATAGATGTGTTCCGGTAGGGGCGTTCAGCAATCCGACCATTGCATTAACAATTCCACTCTTTTGAATAAAATTAATCTGTTGTTCAAAAATATCCGGAGGATCGTTATCAAACCCGATTATAAATCCACCAGATACAATCATACCATGCTGCTGTAATTTTTTTACTGATGTAATAAGATTTCTTTTTTGATTATGGGATTTACCGCATTCCTCCAAACTTTTATCATTTGGTGTTTCTATTCCGATAAAGATGCTAACCAATGCGGCTTCTACCATTAATTTAATTAATTGATCATCATCGGATACATTAATGGAGACTTCTGTTATAAAATTAAATGGATATTTTTTCTCTCTTTGCCATTCAATCATAGCCGGCAATATTTCTTCTTTCAATTTTTTCTTATTCCCGATAAAGTTATCATCAACAATTGATACACTTCCTCTATAACCGATATTATATAGACGGTCTAATTCAGAAATAAATTGATACTTACTTTTAGTACGGGGAATCCTTCCATTCAACATTGTTATACTACAGAATTCGCAATCATAAGGGCAGCCCCTGGAATATTGAAGACTTAGAGAAGCATATTTTTTAATATCAAGTAGTTCCCATAATGGAATAGGTGTTTTTGATATGTCGGGAAAATCATCTGTGCTGTATATGAATTTAGGAATTCCATTTTTTAAGTCGCCTAAGAATAGCGGCAGAGTAATCTCTGCTTCATTCAAAACAAAATGATCAATACCTAAAAAGTCTTGATACTGTGTAGTGAAAAGAGGACCGCCGGCAACAATTTTAACATTCAATTTGTTGCAGCGCCTAATAATTTCTTTAACTGAATTAATCTGTACATTCATTGCACTTAAAAAGACATAATCAGCCCATAATAAATCATCATCAAATAATTTTGTTACGTTTAAATCAATTAATTTTTTATTCCAATCATAGGGCAGCATAGCAGCAACAGTAATTAATCCTAATGGTGGTTCTGCAGATTTTTTTGAAACGAATTTCAGCGCGTCCTTAAAACTCCAGAAAGTAGATGGCGTCTCGGGGTACAGAAGCAGAATGTTCATAATTATTCTCCCAGTACGAATTAGTTAGATTCAAAACTGATAGAAATTATATAAATGAATTTATTTCTACATTCAATTATGAATAATTTTTAAATAAACATTTGTAAAAGAAATGTAAAAAGTCCAACCTTATTGTTTGACATTTAATTAAAATAATGGATATTAGCATTGGTTAGTGGAATCTTAATTGTAGATTTCCGTTTGCTTAAAAGATAATTATGAAAAAAAAACGCTCGCTTCCATTTCTAATTTTTGCATTTATATTAGCCCAGTTTGCTTGGATGGGGTTGCTTAGCCTTTGGATTTACTGGTATGTATCTAACTATATAATTTTTGAGCAAGTTGGCGACAAACTTTCACCTCAAATTACATTGAACGGCCCGAACGTTTTTATTTTTGTTGGTGGAATTATTTTAATTGTAATGATAGCAGTGGCTATGTTTTTCATCTTCCGGAATCTTACTGTACAAATTAAATTAACAAAGCTTTATGATAATTTTATTGCAAACATTACACATGAGCTAAAATCTCCTTTATCATCAATTCAGCTTTATCTCGAAACATTAAATACAAAAGAGGTCCCTCCGGAAAAACGTAAAGAATTTTTAGGATTGATGATGAAAGATACCAGCCGACTGAATAAACTTATTAATTCAATTTTAGAAATATCGCGATTGGAACAAAAAAGAATTGCACATAATTATCACATTTATAATTCAGACAACGTTATTAGACAATTGATAGAAAATTCAGCTGAACAGTTTAAAATTCCAAAATCCGCTCTTACAATTGAGGGGAAAGTTGAATGCGGATATGTTATTGATAAGGATGCAATGCAGATTGTATTTGATAACTTGACCGATAATGCCTTTAAATATTCGAGAAATGATGTGCAAATTAAAGTTAAACTTACTCAGCAGAAAAAGAATATTATGATTGAATTTATTGATAAAGGGATTGGTCTTTCTCAGAAAAATCATAAGAAAATATTTCAAAAGTTTAATCGCGTTGATGATAAAGATATCCCTAGTGTTAAAGGTACTGGTCTCGGTTTATATTGGGTTAAAGAGATTATTAAATTACACGGCGGTAAAATTTCAGCTTTCAGCGAAGGAAAGGAAAAAGGGACAAATTTTATAATCGAACTTCCTATTTATCCTACATCAAAAAAGTTTTATATAAATTCACTTTTAAGAAGAACTGTAAAAAAAGAAAAAGTAATGGAAAAGACAGATGGAGAATAACATTGGTGTAAATAACCGCATATTGTTAGTTGAAGATGAAGAATCGATGGCTGTGGGTTTAGAGTACAATTTGATTGATGAAGGGTTTATTGTAAACTGGGCAAAAGATGGAAAAGAGGCATTGAAATTGTTTGAATCGAAAGAATTTGATCTTATAATTTTAGATATAATGCTTCCATATTTTGATGGATACGAAATTGCAAAAATTGTAAGATCTAAAAAACCTCAAATGCCAATTCTAATGCTTACTGCACGCACTTCAATAGAAGATAAAATTAGAGGACTAGAAATTGGCGCTGATGATTATATGACCAAGCCATTCCATTTGGAAGAATTGTTGATAAGAATTAGAGGAATGCTGAAAAGAAAAATGTGGTATAAAAATTCTACCGAGCTTAAACCGATCTATTCATTTGGCAAAAACAAAATTAACTTTGAAAATTTAACAGCTGTCTGTAATGATAAAGTAATTAATTTAACACAGCGTGAAGCGATGGTTTTGCAATACCTGATAGAAAGAAAAGGGAAGATTGTTTCTCGTAAGGAATTACTTGAAAATGTATGGCACATCAGTAGTGAAATTGAAACAAGAACTGTAGATAATTTTATTTCCAGATTGAGAAAATATTTTGAAGAGGATCAGAATAATCCGAAGTTTATTATAAGTGTACGAAGTGCCGGTTATACATTTAATGATTGAAATTCCCTTTTCTTATAAAAAGGGAATTTTAAATGAACAGATTAATTAATTCCGCACATTCCGTTTGCACAGCCGCCGTATGATGGAACTCCGCAGCTTCCATCCGAGCATGAAGAACCGCTATCGAAACTAGATGAACTTCCCGTTGAAGCACTAAAAGAAGATAATAATTTTTTATAATTCTTTGATTGACATTCCGGACAGTTTACTTCTTCTAAATTTGCGTATGATTTGTGAAGAATTTCAAATCTTTTACCGCAGTCATTACATTTATACTCAAAAATAGGCATAGATAAACTCCTTAAATTTTTATGTGATTATAAGATGTTAATGAATTAAAAAAGATTCATATTATTTTATTTGAGTTGTCAGTGAAGCAATATTCTCAATTGATGCAGTAATTAAATCGCCTTTAACAACTTTTCCCACTCCTTCGGGCGTACCGGTAAAAATTAAATCACCTTTTTCAAGAGTCATTTTTCGTGAAATGTATTTAACGATCTCTACCGGAGAAAAGATCATATTAGAAATTGATGAATTCTGTTTTGTAATTCCGTTGACTGATAAAGAAATTTTTTCAGTACCGTTTAATTTATAATCATTTTTAAGAACTACTTCGCCTAAAACAGCGGCAGTATCAAAACATTTTGCCAATGTCCAAGGTTCACCTTTTTTCCTGAATTCATTTTGCAAATCGCGTAAAGTCATATCCAATCCAACGGTGTAACCTCGAATAGCGTTATCGGCTTCGTTGTCATTCCCATTTTTTATTTCATTGCCGATATAGAGAACAAGTTCCCCTTCATAATGAAGTTCATTAGAATAAGAAGGATGAATAACAGATTCACCGGAGTAGATAACATTAGAAGCTGGCTTTAAAAATATAATAGGGAATTCAGGAACTTCATTGCCAAGTTCTTTTGCGTGTGCTGCATAATTACGCCCAACACAAACTATTTTTCCAATTGTAACTTGTTCACTGCTATTTTTGAATTTTAGATATTTCATACTGCCTCTTTAGATGAATATTTATATAGAGTATTTAGTTATTAACTCACTCAGCATCCAGTATCAAGCATCCATCATTTTGAATCCATTATATTGCATCAAGCATCCAGATTACGTTTTTTGTTCTTTCTTTTTTGCCGCTGGGAATAAAATATTATTTAATATCAATCTATATCCCGGAGAGTTTTTGAACAAACTCAAATCGGTGGGAGGATCTCCAACGGCATGCTGATAATCTTCAGGATCGTGTCCGCCGTAAAATGTAAAGGTTCCCCGTCCAAAATTTCCGTGAATATATTTTACTTGATCTGTACCGGCACGTTCTGCTAAAATATATATAGAATTTTTTATAAATTTTTTACGGAACATAGTTGTTTGTCCCATAAATCCGGGTATTACGTTTAAGTGATTCTGCACCAGCATTGTAGGAACGGGATCGTACTTTGCAGAAAAATCGAACAATGTAAAGTAATCATTTCTTTGGTCTCCAATCTCTGCGAATTGAATATCGATATCACTGTATTCGTAAATCAGCGGATTCATTTCTAATTTGAAATTTTCAAAAGCAAAAGTTTGAGTGAAATCAAGTTTCCGTTGTGCATCTGGATCAATCGGATCACCATCGTACATTCTATCAACTATATCTATATTGATTGCTGATAGAGCAATATCATATGAATCGGTTGCTGAACACATCGCAAACATAAATCCGCCCTGACCAACGAAACTTCTTATTTGAAGAACAACAGCTTTTTCCATTTCAGATACTTTACTGAATCCTAATTTTTTTGTTTCATTTTCGTATAACATTTGTTGTTCAATATACCACGGAGTGCTGCTGAAAGAGGCATAAAATTTTCCATATTGTCCGGTAAAATCTTCGTGATGTAAATGGAGCCAATCATATTTTTCAAGGTCGCCTCTTAGTATTTCTTCTACCCAAATCTTATCATATTTAACTTCGGCATAATCGAGAGCAAGCATAACTGCATCATCCCATGGTTGAAATCCCGGTGGAACATAAACGGCAATCTTCGGAGCTTTTTCTAATCGTACTACATCCATGTTTTGTTCTTCGGATTGGACTAAAGCATAAATTTCTACTGCTTCCTGATTGGAAATTGGCTGGAACGAAACATTTTTTAATCTGCACTTAAATGCAAGCTGATCGGAATAATCGAATATGAAAGAACCGCCGCGGTAATTGAGAAGCCAATCACCGGTATTCCCATCGAGTAATGCATTAAATACAACGCCGTATGCTTTCAGATGATCAGTTTGGCTGATATCCATGTATATAAGCATTTTGCTTTGTGCAAAAATGTTTATACTCAACAATAAAAAAAGTATTAATTGTTTTTTCATAATATGCTTTAGTGATGGAACAAAGTTAATCCCGTTGTTCGAAATTTTCAATTCAATACAAAATCCGACGATGTAAAAATAGACATGATTTAAAACTCAAATTAAATAGATGATACGAGTTTTAAAATGAGAAAAATTTAATTATGCAGTCTTTCTATCGCTTTCGATGTAGAGAGGTTTTTCCCCTTTTGTAACAACTTCGCGGGTAATTAAACATTTATCAACATTATCTTGTGTTGGAAGTTCGTACATAATATCGAGCAGAATACCTTCTACTATAGATCGTAAAGCACGGGCACCGGTTTTTCTTTCCATCGCCTTGCGGACAATCTCATCAAATGCAAGTTGATCGAACTCTAACTCAACACCTTCCATCATAAATAATTTTTTGTATTGTTTGATAATTGCGTTCTTCGGTTCGGTGAGAATATTCTTTAATGCCTTAGCATTAAGAGAATGGAGTGGCGCCAGAATCGGTAATCTTCCAACCAATTCAGGTATTAATCCATACTTAACTAAATCTTCCGGTTGAACTTGTGTTACAAGATTGTCTTTATCATAATTTTCATTGCTGGATAGATCTGCATCAAAACCGATTGTGTTACGGTTAATTCTTGAGGCAACAACATTTTCTATTCCTTCGAAAGCACCACCACAAACAAATAGAACATTTTTTGTGTTTATGTTTATTAAACTTTGTTCGGGGTGTTTTCTTCCACCGCGCGGCGGAACTCCGGCAACAGTCCCCTCTAAAATTTTAAGAAGTGCTTGTTGAACACCTTCACCCGATACATCACGTGTAATTGAAACACTTTCACTTTTGCGTGCAATCTTATCTATTTCATCTATGTACACAATTCCTTTTTGTGCTTTATCTAAATTATAATCTGCAGCTTGCAAGAGACGGACTAAAACTGTTTCAACATCATCACCGACATAACCAGCTTCTGTAAGAGTTGTTGCATCTGCTATAGCAAATGGAACATCAAGAATTCTGGCAAGTGTTTGGGCGAGCAATGTTTTACCAACTCCGGTCGGTCCAATTAAAAGTATGTTGCTTTTTTCAATTTCCACTTCTTCCATTTCAAAGAGAGAAGAACTGGCGTTAATTCTTTTATAATGATTGTAAACGGCAACAGCTAATATTTTTTTTGCTAATTCTTGATCTATTACATATTCATCTAGATTTTTTTTGATTAAGTCCGGTGTAAGATTAGCATTATATGTTTCTTTTTTATTGAAAGAGGCAACATTGTTTTTTAAAATATCTACACTGGTTTTAATACAAATATCGCAAATGTAAACGTCCGGACCGGCAACCATACTAGTAACTTCGCTGCCGTCTCTTCCGCAGAAAGAGCATTTAACACTTTTCGGTTCTCTTGAGTCGTTCATCTTCAGCCGTTATTTGTTGGTAAACTGTTTAATGCTGTACGGGCACGGTCGAAATATAAGGAGTTTGGGAATTTTTCAAGTATAATTTGATAATAACCTGACGCCTTTTGATAATCTTTCATCTCATAATGATAGATATTAGCTAACAAAAAAGTTGATTTATCAGCAAAAATCGCAATTTTTGAATTCTCAGATAGCTTTTCAAGTATCAAAATTGCCTCATTAAATTTTTTTTCACTTATAAATATATTAGAAAGTTTATAATTAGCAAACTCATTTATTATAAATAAGTTAGGATTATCAGCTAAAGCTTTAAGTTCAATCGATGCCTCTTTTAGCTTATTTTGAAATAAGAGCATATCTCCATAAGCATATCGGGATAGATTTATGGAATCCTTTTGAGATGTACTAATTAATGATGAAAGTTCGATTGCGTCGTTTGAGAAATCTGTACTTGGACTATTAATTACATTCTTAAATATTCTTAAAGATTCTTTGAATTGACTTTCCCAGAATTTAATTCTCGCTAAATAATAATTAGCTTCTGCAATATTAGCTTGATCACCTCTTTTATTTTGAAGAACATTTTCAAGAAATGATTTTGCTGAAGTTAAATCATTCCTTTTTATTGCAATTATACTACGTGATATAGAAGAGAGAACAGAAAAATCTGATTGAGGAGATTTTTCATTAATTAGATTATAAAGACTATCGGCTTTTTCGTAATTGTGTAAGCGCTTCATATAAATTTCTGCAATTCGAAAAACCGCTTCTGTATGAATTAAATTATTTGAATATTCATTTGCAATAGTTGTGTATGCATTTATAACATCATTGTATTTAACTGGATCATAAATTATTTCCTGATTAACCGGTTTCCAATTATTTGAATCAATCACAGTTTGATCAGCACTTGCTTCCAGAGTACGGGCATATGCTATCTTTGCATTCGGAATGAATTGCGATCGAGGAAAATTATCAATCAAATATTTATAACCTTTTGAAGCCCAAAAGTATTGACGGTTACGGTAAGCATCTTGAGAAAAAGCGAAAATTGAATTTCCATTGGAATTAATCTCATTTTCATATTTAATTACTGCTTTGTAAGCTTCATCGTAATTGCCAATCTGCAGATAACAGTAAGAAAGTAGATCGTATAGAATCGGTTGTTTGTTCTCATTTATAAAATTTACAATTGTATTTATAATAACATCGGAGGCAGTAGGTCTTTCAATAAAAGAAACTATTCTGGCTTTTACAATTCCTACTTGATCCGGACGAATCAGCAGTAAACTGCAATATTCTTTGACCGCATCGTCAAACCTCATGTTAACAGTATAAATATTTGCAAGATCGAGAGTGAAAATCATCGGGTCATCAGCAAATACTTTCCCTCGCATCAAAATTTCTATAGCTTTATCGAACAGACGATTTTCTACTGCATAATTTGCTATAACTCTATAAATTACAAAAGAAGTTGGATCTGTTTTTAATCCGCGCTCCCAAGCTTCGTATGCAGCAGTAGTATTATCGAGCATGTAATACGATGTACCAAGCATGCCGTAAAGATTTATGTCTTGTGGTGATTCTTTTATTCTATCTTCAAGTAATTGTATTGATTCAGTGTATTTTTTTTGCTTAACAAATATCCGGTTAAGTCCATCGAAAAATTGGTAATTCCACGGCTGGAGCGCAATCAATTCACGGTAAATGTTTTCTGCTTTTTCAAACTGCCCGGTCTGTTCATAGTTCTGTGCATAACGGAATTTGTTTTCAATATTAGGATCGATTTGTGAATATAACTGAAAAGTAAAAAGCAATGATATGTAAATAAGCAGTTTCATTTATTCTAAATACTTCTCATTAAAAATATTTCCGATAGAAAGAATTTTTTCAGGATCGAATACAAGTTTTACTTGAGCCATTTTTTTAATAATTTCTTCTCCGTACATATTTAGCAGATAATCTCTTTTAAGTTTACCAATACCGTGTTCAGCAGAAACAGTTCCATGCAGTCTGACTGCTTCGGCACAAATTTCCGAATAAATCTGTTTTGCCGATGCATATTCTTCCTGATTTTCCGGCAGCATATTTAAGTGTGGATGTGAATTACCGAAATGACCGTATACTACATAATTTAGATTTGCATTCTTAACTTTTCTTTTACACCAATCATAAAATTCCCGAAACTTCTCATTTGGTACCGCTACGTCAGTTCCGACTTTTTTCAATCCGCGTTGAGTGATGTATTCATTTACTTTCCAGGAGATTGCGTGCCGGAAATCTTTGAACTTTTCTTGTTCTTTTTTATCAACAGCAATCCAGGATTCTTCTTCTAATCCGTTATGTTTAACAATAAGTTCAAGCCAGTTATTAGTTATATCTTCCCCGTTATCGTTTTATTC
>CAYXKL010000104.1:0-9325 GCA_964464825.1 uncultured Melioribacter sp.
ACTTTGCTTAAGATATAAATATATCTTTTTCTTAATTTAAGGCAGATTATTTTTTAATAATCTGCCTTTTTTTTTGACTTATAAATGAGGATAGATAGAATGAACTTAAAAGAAAAAATTAATCAAGAATTAAAAGATTCAATGAAGAGCGGCGATAAGCTTAGACTTGAGACAATCCGCTCGATAAGAGCTTTAATACTAGAATTTGAAAAAAGCGGCAGCGGAAAAGAATTGAATCCTGAAGAAGAAATTAAAATGCTTTCAACTGCAGCAAAAAAAAGAAAAGAATCTATAGAACAATTTAGAAATGCAAACCGATTTGAACTAGCAGAAAAAGAAGAACAAGAATTAAAAATAATCGAAGAATTTTTGCCTAAACAATTATCCACTGATGAATTGATAATAGAGATTAAAAAAATTGCTTCAGAAATTGGAGCTGTAAATAAAGATGATTTCCCAAAATTAATGCCACTTGCAGCAAAAACCTTAAAAGGGAAAGCAGACGGTAAATTAATTAAAGAATATGTTGAAAAGATTCTGAGCGGTAATTGAACTATATAGATTATATTATCATCCTTGGATTAGTTATCGGATTCCTACTGGGATTTAAGGACGGTTTAATTAGAAAAATTATTGGTCTTATTGGACTTATTGCCGGGATAGCTTTCGCTTTTGAGTTCTCTGATAATTTCGGTAAAATAATCACACCAATTTTCAATAACGACGAATATTTTGCCGGGGTTGTAGCCGGAGTATTAATTTTCTTAATAACTATACTGATTGCATCTATTATTAAAAGATTAGTTCACCCCTTGGATAAACTAAATTTATTTATTAATCAGTTTATAGGTGGAGTCATTGGAGTAATTCAAATAATATTTTTTCTTAGTGCACTTTTGCTGTTTGTAAATATTTTTGGTTTCCCCAATAATGATACAAAAAAAGGTTCATTTTTGTACGAACCAGTGAGTGAAATTATTCCAATTTCTATTGATTTCATTATTGGTCACAGAGCCAAAGCAACTGAAATAATAAAATATTTTATTGAAGATGATGAAAGTAAATCTTCCAACAAAAACGATAGTTTAAAGTTAGATTAATATGGTCAAACCAGAGACTCTTGATAAATTAGAATTTAAAAAAGTAATATCATTTATTGCTAAATACTGCATAACCGAAAATGGAAAAGAGTTCACTTTAAATTTAACACCTCATCCATTATTAGATTTAATTGTTAAAGATGGTGCGAAAGTTACAGAAGCGAAAGAAATACTGATAAATAATGATCAACCTCCACTTGAGTATTTACCGGATCTGACAGAAACTCTTGCAAAAAGTAAAGTTGATGGAGTAGTGCTTTCTGCAAAACAAATTCTGAATGTTTTGAAGCTTGCAGAGATATCAAGAAAACTTTTCCAATTCTTAAAACAAAAAGAAATTGAATTAAAGAATATCGAAGAACTTAGATCATTACTTTTTATTGATAGAGTATTTGAGAATCAAATCTCAAAAATATTTACAGAAAGCGGTGAAATAAGGGATGATGCAACTCCTAATTTAAAAAGTATTAGAAATGAAATTCGCGATAAAGAAACTTTATTAAGAAAACAAGTTAATAAGCTATTAAAACAATTAAGCGATTCTTATTTAGTTCAAGAAGAATATATAACTCAAAGAGATGGAAGAATAGTTCTGCCAGTTAAAGCAGAACACAAAAGACACGTGCGAGGTTTTGTTCATTCCGAATCTTCTACTGGTCAAACTGTATATATTGAACCGGAAGAAACTTTAGAGCTTAATAATGAAATTCTTTCATTAAGTTTTGCTGAAAAACGTGAGATAGAAAAAATTTTAAAGATGTTGACAGAAAAAATCGGGTTAAATAGTGAAAATTTAAAATTATCACTTCAAGCTATATCCGAATTGGACTCTATCTTTGCACGTGCAAAATATTCAATTGAAATAATTGGTTCATTCCCTACATTTGATTCAACCAAACCATTTTATTTAATTGATGGACGTCATCCAATTTTATTAAAAAAAATAGGACATAATTCGACAATACCGTTAAATATTAAATTTGATCAATCATCAGTTATATTAATTACTGGACCAAATGCCGGGGGTAAAACTGTTACATTAAAAACAACCGGATTGCTTTGCCTTTTGGCACAAGCCGGAATACATATTCCAATTCATCCGGATTCAAATTTTCATTTTTTTGAAAATATACTTGTTGATATCGGCGATGCTCAATCAATTGAAGATGACCTCAGCACTTTTAGTTCGCATCTGACTAATATTAAAGAAATAATTTCAAATGCTAACTCAAACACACTAGTTCTTTTAGATGAAATAGGAACCGGAACTGATCCCACAGAAGGTGCTGCAATTGCAGTTGGTCTGTTAATTACACTTCGAGATTGCGGTGCTAAAGTTTTGGCAACTACGCACCACGGGTCTTTAAAAATATTAGCAAATCAATTAGATAAATTTCAAAATGCTTCTATGGAATTTGATTTGGAAGGATTAAAACCTACTTATAAATTTAATCAAGGTGTTCCTGGTTCCAGCTATGCTTTTGAGGTTGCAAGCCGTATTGGCTTCAATTCTGATTTCATCGAACTTTCAAAAGAATATTTAGATCCTGATAAAACGAAGATTGAGAGTTTTTTAATTAATCTTGAAGAAAAATCTAAAAAACTACGTGATGAATTAAATAAACTTGAAATTGAAAATTTAAGATTAAAAGGCTTAACAAATTTATATCAAGAAAAAATAAACAAGCTCGAATTACAGAAAAAAGAAATTCTTGAGGATACTAAAGAAAAAGCCAAGAATTATTTAGTTGATGTTAATAAAAAAATTGAATCTGCTATTAAAAATATTCGTGAATCGAATGCTGAAAAAGAAGTTATCAAAATTGAAAAAGAGAAAATTATTAAGATTAAAAAAGAAGCTGAATCATTAATTCAAAATGAAACAGTTAAAATTAAAAATGGAGAAGTTAAAGTTGGTTCCTATGCGGCAATTCAAGGGACAAACTCAGTTGGTTTAGTTGAGGAAATAAATAAATCTAAGGATAGAGCTGTTTTAATAATTGGTTCTCTAAAAATAAATGCAAAATATTCTGAATTAATACCGGCCAAAAAATCGGAATCTATTGAACATCGAATTAAAAACTATTCGTTTGATCTCGATGATTTAAATTACCGCTTAGATATTCGTGGAAAGAAAATTGAAGATGCAGAATCAGAAATAATAAAATTTTTAGATAATTCTTATATGCATGGAATTAACAGAGTTGAAATATTGCATGGTAAAGGTACCGGTGCACTAAAACAATTAGTGCAATCAATTCTAAAAAATTATATTCATATAGAGAAATTTTATTTTTCTGGTATTGAAAGTGGCGGTGATGGTGTAACAATTGTTGAATTCAAATAATCATGTTCAAAAAAATCTTAATAGTAAATAGGGGAGAAATTGCGGTAAGAATTATCAAAGCTTGCCGGGAAATGAACATCAAAGCAGCAGTCATTTACTCTGAGGCAGATATCACCTCGCTGCATGTTCGTATTGCTGATGAAGCATATTTAATCGGTCCGCCACCGGCTAGAGAATCCTACCTCCATAAAGAAAAAATTATTAATCTTGCAAAATCAATTCAAGCAGATGCAATTCATCCTGGTTACGGATTTTTATCAGAGAATGCTGATTTTATCCGTATGGTCGAAGATTCCGGAATAGTTTTTATTGGTCCTTCATCAAAATCAGTAGAATTAATGGGGGATAAAACCGCCGCACGCAGACTAATGAAAATCAATAATGTACCTATAGTACCTGGGACAACCGAACCGGTAGAAAATTTAGATGATGCAAAACAAATTGCAAAGGAAATTGGTTATCCAATCATGTTAAAAGCAAGTTCAGGTGGTGGCGGTAAAGGAATGCGTAAAATTTTTAGTGAATCAGATTTTGATTCTGCATTTAGAACAGCTAAAAATGAATCACTAAAAGCATTCGGAAAATCTGATATCTATATTGAAAAATTAATAATTGATCCGAAACATATTGAAGTACAAATATTTGCTGATAAATTTGGAAATTATATTCATCTATTCGAAAGAGATTGTTCTGTTCAAAGAAGAAATCAGAAAGTTGTTGAAGAAGCACCATCAATTTATATTGATGAATTGGTAAGAAGAAGAATTACAATTGCAGCAGTAAATGCAGCCAAAGCTTGTAATTATTTCAATGCCGGTACCATCGAATTTTTAATGGATAAAGAAAAGAATTTTTATTTTCTTGAAATGAATACACGTCTGCAAGTAGAACACCCAGTAACCGAAATGATAACCGGCGTTGATTTAGTTAAATTACAGATTAAAACTGCTTTTGGCGAAAAACTAAATATTAAACAAGATAATCTAAAGATAAATGGGCATGCAATTGAATGTAGAATTTATGCTGAGGATGTAGATAATAATTTTGCTCCTTCAACCGGAAGAATTTTACATCACAGATTAACTTCTGGTCCCGGTATTAGAATTGATAGAGGCATTGATTTATTGAGTGAAGTTTCAATTTATTATGACCCATTATTATCAAAAGTAACAGCATGGGGACGAGATAGAACTGAAGCAATAAAAAGAATGCAGAGAGCATTGAAAGAATATCAGATTATTGGGGTAATAACTAATATACCGGCCTTTAATTGGTTATTTAACCAGAAAAATTATCTAAATGGAAATTATAATATTAATTTCATCGAAAAAGAATTTCTTCCATTAATACCTAATAAGTGGAATGATTATGCAACCTTAGAAAGTGAAGAAGCCGCAATAATCTTAGCAGCATTGTTAAAAAATAAAGATAGCGAATTTAAGTTATCAAAAAACGTTAACGGTCAAAACAATAATTGGTTAGAACAATTATATGACTGATTTTATAGTTACACTAAATTATAAAAAGCACTTTGTAAAGCTTATTGATAATAATAAAGTGGAATTAAATGGGAAAGTTTACGATGTAAAATTAACCGAGATAAATCAGCATGCATTACTAATAAAATTGAATAATGTTCCTTTTGAAGCAGCTTACATTAGTAAGGGGAACGGTAATTACAGTTTTCTAATTGAGGGTTCATATAAAAGTGTATCGGTTAAGACAAGATTGCAAGATATTGCGAATGAAATAATTTCCAACAAGGATGTTGAGAGGAAAGCTCATAATTGCAGAGCTCCTATGCCTGGTTTGATCAACAAAATACTTAAAAATATTGGAGAAAACGTGAATATAGGAGATCCGTTAGCCATTCTCGAAGCAATGAAAATGGAAAACGAGCTAAGGTCTAATTATAAAGGGATAATAAAAGAAATCATGATTAAGGAAGGGGATACTGTAGAAAAAGACTCAATAATAATGACAATAGAATAATAAATCTTATTTTCTTTTAATTACCAAATAACTATATTTTCTTAGATATTTCACTAACAAAGAGGAGGTTGTGTGAAAAGAGTACTACCATTATTTATTTTGATTGCAATGTTTGCAGTTCGCACATATGCCGGAGGATTTCAAATTAATGAACACGGTGCAAGAGCTATGGCTATGGGCGGTGCATTCACAGCTTTAGCAAATGACCCATCTGCTGTTTATTTCAATCCGGCTGGTATTACACAATTAAATGGAACACAATTCTATTTTGGTACCACAATTATTACTCCTTTGGCTACTTACACAAGTCCAATTGAAAAAGAATATGAGATGACAACTCAATTCTTTACACCTATCAATTTTTATGTTACACATCAATTCACAGAAAATTTTTCTGCCGGTTTGAGTGTTAATAATCAATTTGGTTTAGGAACACTTTGGAGTGAAACCTGGCCTGGAAGATATTTAGCTGTTGAAACTGATTTAAAAACATTTTTTGGAACTTTAGTTTTGGCTTACAAATTCTCAGATATGTTTTCAATCAGTGCCGGTGTAATGTATGCTTTCGGTGATGTTACAATCGCAAGAAAACTACCACATCCAGTTTCATCAGCATTAGGAGATATTGATCTTAATTTAACCGGTGATGGTTCAGGTGTAGGCTTTACTGGCGGTTTGTTATTTAAACCAACTGATGAATTCCAAATTGGTGTCAGCTACAGAAGTGAAGTAGAATTCGATCTTGAAGGAACTGCAGTAAGTACACCGGCAACCTTCTATCATCCATTATTAAAAGTTAATCTCCCATTACCAAATGGAAATATTACTGCTCCGTTAACTACACCACAGAATCTTACATTTGGTATTGCATATATGTCATCAGAAAATTTAACATTAACGGCAGATTTTCAATATATCGGCTGGTCTAGTTATGAAAAACTTGAATTAACTTTTGAAAGCTATGATTTTGATCTTAATCCAGCTAATGGCATGCAAAATGTTCAATCAGCAGATAGAAAATATGAAAACACATTTATTGTAAGGGGCGGATTTGAATATACAGTATCTGAATCATTCAAGTTACGAGGCGGATTATTGTATGATAATAATCCGGTTCAAGACGAGTATGTTGAACCAACTTTACCAGACTCCGATAGAATTGGATTCAATATTGGTTATGGCGCTAAATTATCAGAGTGTCTAACATTAGATGTTTCTTATATGTATCTTCATTTTATGAATAGAGGTATAGGTGGATCAAAGTTCGGATTTAACGGAACATATTCAAACAGTGCACATTTATTCGGTGTTAATTTTGCATATAGTTTATAATAGATAATATTTTTATTGAGGGATGGTATGAACCATCCCTTTTTATTTTAAAAGAGTTGTTTATGAAAAAATTCTTTATTGTGTCTATTAATTTAATTACAGTTTTTTTAACAGCATGTACTTCAAGTGAACAGACACAAACTGATCAAAAAAAGCAAGAGATTTATGTGTTTGATGATGTTGAAAAGATAGATACTTTACAGAATAGAACAAATGAACAAGTACAAGATTCAATTTCGATTTCGGAACCATCACAAAAGGATTCAGTTATTAATATAAACATCAGCACAGATACTTTATCAAATTCTGTAAAACAAGAATACATAGTGCAAGTTGGAGCATTTTCTACAAGAGAACGTGCTGAACAATTTATACAAGAGAATAAAGTAAAATCTAAATATGAATTAATTCTCTCTTTTAGTGAAAAGGTTCACCTTCATGTAGTACAATTAAATCCATTTCCTACAAAGGAAGAAGCTGAAGCTGCTCGTAATGAATTATGGGAAATCCCAATTTTCAAAGGAGCATTTATAATTACTAAAGAACTAAAATAATATCTATAATAATTGTGAGAGGGTATAAAATTGGCATTCTCATTAAATAAAGTTATGCTTATTGGAAATCTAGGTAATGATGCCGAAACTCGATTTACAACGAATAATTTGGCTGTTACTTCATTTTCATTAGCTACTACGCGTAGTTATAAGGGTAAAGATGGCAATTGGGTCAATGAAACAACATGGCACAATGTAGTTTCATATAATTTACCCGACTTTTTTAAGGATGCACTTAAAAAAGGTAAAAAGTTTTATGTTGAAGGTAGAATTTCTAAGCGTGATTATACTGATAAAGATGGAATAAAAAGATATATGACCGATATTATATCGGAAAAATTAATTCCGCTTGAAGGGAAAGAAGGAAGCAATGATTCCTTTTCCGAAAAAACAAGTATTGAATCTGCTGATATTCAATCTCCGACAGCAGAAGATGATGATCTTCCATTTTAAGTTTGTTGAACAAGATAAGGTTTTGTAATATTTGGAATTAAGTTGGCTGGCTAAAGTTATTTTCATAACTATATCACTTTTATTAACTGCATTTTTTACTATTTCAGAAGTAGTATTGTTTTCTTTTGATAAACAGAAGTTACAAACTTTTAGAAAAGTTAATAAAATATCCGGCGGATATATTCAGTTATTACTCGATTATCCAAGGAGACTTTTAGTAACAATTCAACTTTGTATTACTATAACAAATACTGTTATTGTGATATTTTCTCTTTTATTGACTAAAGATCTTGCCATTTTTTTACACACTGATTATGAAATCCAGTTAATAATTAATCTTGTAATCTTAATATTATTAATTTTTCTGATTGGTGATGTAATACCTAAAAATCTTGGCAATAAATATCCTGATACTTTTGCTAAATTCACTTCACTGCCACTATACTGGATTAGTATTTTAACTTATCCAGTTACTAAAATATTAAGTGACCTACTTGGATTTTTTAATGTTAAAATTAAAACTGAAAAAAATCCAACTGCCTTACAAACAGATGAATTAACAGAATTGGCAGAATTAAGTGTTCAGAAGGGTGAAATTGAAGTTGAAGAACACGAACTAATCCAGGGAATAGTTGATTTCAAAAATGTTTCGGTTAGAGAGATAATGACCCCACGAGTTGATATTATATCAGTTTCGACCGATGATAATTTTGAAACACTGATGAAAACTATTTCCGAATCCGGATTCAGCCGAATTCCTCTTTATCAGGATAATCTGGATAATATTGTAGGTATTCTTTACGCTAAAGATTTGATACCTTACATAAAAAATCCGGAAAGTGCCAATAATCTCCAGCTTAAAATTATTGCACGAGATGTAATGTTTGTTCCTGAAACAAAACCTATAAAGGATTTACTGCATGAATTTCAGGAGAAGAAACTTCACGTTGGTATTGTTGTCGATGAATACGGAGGAACAGCTGGACTAATTTCTCTCGAGGATATTTTAGAGGAAATAGTTGGTGATATTAGGGATGAATTTGACAAGGAAGAAAAACAAATATTTAAATTGAGCGATAATAGTTATGTTCTTCAAGGTAGAATTCAGATTGATGAACTAAATGATCTCTTAGGAGAAGATTTTTCATCAATTAATGATGATTATGATACGCTTGGAGGTTTTATTTTCAATCATGCCGGTAATATACCGCGACAAGGTTTTCATTTTGTACATAATAACTATAAATTTACCGTGAAAGAAGTGATCAATAAAAGAATTAATAAAGTTCTAGTTGAAAAACTTATACCTAATAATGATTTATGAAAAAAGGATGTTTTCTAAGTTCAATTATCATACTTACTATCATTATTGGAGTAGGACTTTATTTGTATAAAAAATATTGGCATGAATTAACTGACTTTAGTAAAGAAAAGATAATTGAAGTTAGTATAAACGATATTAATGAAGAAATTAAAAAACTGGAAAAATCAATTTATCAGGATTCATTGAAAATATTACTGAAAGAACAATTTACAAAGTATAAGAA
>CAYXKL010000105.1:0-9297 GCA_964464825.1 uncultured Melioribacter sp.
TACCACAACTTCTTTTCCTAGAATATCAAATACTTTTAGTTTGATGTTGTCTTTCATCGCTAGTGTGAATGATATTTTAGTGTTTGGATTAAATGGATTTGGATAATTCTGATTAATTGTAAATAGTTTTGATATAATTGTTTCATTTCTACCTATTGAAGTTTTAATCGTATTTTATTAATTATTAATCCATTTATACCAACCATCCATAAATAATCATCCAATGTATACATGCCTAATATTGTATTTTTAGTACGATATTCCTCACTCCATATTTCACCTCCGTTACTAGTGAACAATACCTGGTAATAATTATTAAAATCCCATGGTTTTCTATGACTGATCCATCCTTTCAATCAACTGATTGGTGCTATTTCATGTGCATAAATTGTATCTTTTCCATAATAATTTAAACTGTTCCCACCATCGAATGAAGTTACTAACCTTGCATTTAAACCACCACCAAACCAGAGTGTGTCATTGTCTATAAATTTAATGTTTAATGTAGGAATGTTTATAATCTCATTTATTATTTGCCAGGTTGATCCACCATTTATTGTTTTATATAAAGAGGTTGATGAAAAATTGTCAAAATAGTCTCCGGCTAGTGCCCAGCCAATTAGGGAGTCTTGAAATTTAATTGCCCGAAAATATTTAGTTGTAAAAGAATTGTTTGATTCAATTTCTATTTGTTTTTCAAATGTACTTCCTCCATCAGAAGTATGTAGAATAACACCTATTCCTGAAGAATCTGTTTCTAACATTCCGGCAATCCATCCTTCATCTACATTTATAAAAGATAAATCAGAATAATCATATTCAGATTCAAATTTTAATTTACTCCAATTCTGACCCTTATTTGTTGATTTTAACATTATTCCATTATATCCAACTATATATCCGACCTCTCTATTTAAAAACTGAACTTTAGCAAGTGGATTTGTTGAATCATTAAAATTATTTTTTAACCAGATTTTTCCTCCATTAGTGGTGCTTAAAATTATTCCGCTGTCTCCAACTACCCAACCAAACAGCTAATCAACAAAACAAACATCATGAAGATGATTAATGACACCACTATTTTGTTCTATCCACTGTGCTTCTAGTTGATTAGATAAAAACAAAATTAAAATTAGAAGTGATAACTTTTTCATACTTTCTCCATAAAGGAACAAGAGTAAATTGAGTTTAACAACAGCATGTTGAAATTATGTAGATAAAACAGGAAGGATAGTTAAAAAAGGATCAGCATTTTTTATCTACGTAAAAATTATATTTCTACATTATTATAATCAACACAAAAAATATTGTATCAGTTAATCTTTATCATATAAAATACAAGCCATCTCTTTTTAATTCTTAGCTCAAAAATTCTTCCAACACACTATTTATCTGCTCAAATTCTATTAAGAATGCATCATGTCCGTAAATGGAATTGATCTCAAAATATTTTGAGTTGGGAATTAATGAAGCAATCTCTTTTTGTTCATGGGGAGGGTAAAGTATATCCGATGAGATGCCTACACACAAAGTTTTAGCTTTGATAGAACCGAGCGCATCTTTCAAACTATTTCTACCGCGTGCAGCATCATGCAAATCCATTGCTTTTGAAATTGTAATGTAAGTATTCGCATCAAAACGCTGCACCAATTTCTCGCCCTGGTAATGGAGATAACTTTCCACCTGGTAGTAAGGTTTATCTTTCTCTCCATGATCGAACCTGATATTCCTTCCAAACTTTTGCTCAAAACTTGTATGGCTTCTGTAAGTTATCATAGCAACCATCCGTGCAGTTGCCAAACCTTTGTGAGGCTGTTTTTCATAATTACCGTTACCCCAAACCGGGTCGTCATAAATTGCTTTGCGTGCAATTTCATTTAATCCTATTGCCCACGCGGAGTGCTGTGCCGAAGTTGCAATCGGCACGATCCTTTTTACAAAATCCGGATAAATAATTGCCCATTCCAAAACTTGCATACCGCCGAGCGATCCACCGATAACCAATTCGAGCGAGTTAACATTTAAATATTTTAAATGTTTGTATTGGAGATTAACCATGTCACGTACGGTAATCAGCGGGAAATCATTTTTGTATTGTTTACCGGTTTGTGGATTGATAGATGTTGGTCCGGTTGTACCGTAGCAGCTTCCTAAAATGTTTGAGCAGACAATAAAATGTTTGGATGGGTCAATCGGCTTGCCGATACCGATCAAACCTTCCCACCAGCCGGGATTATTTTGTTGACTTTCCAATTGATCGGTAAAACCGTATGCGTGAGCATTTCCGGTCAGAGCGTGGCAAATTAATATTGCGTTTGTTCCATCGCTATTCAGTTTGCCGTAAGTTTCGTAAGCAACGGTAACATCTGTTAGCGATTTGCCAAGATCAAGTTTAAATGCACCGTTAAAAATTACCAAACTTACTTTTAATCGGCTTTCGTTTAAAACATTGCTGTCTTCACGCGACATTTGCTTTCCTATTTTTATTAAAATAAATGCTATGCAATTGAGTTATTGTTTTACCTAAATCGGAATTTTTGACTAAATATTGAATCGCTTTGGAATTGTAGCTGCTGATTATACGGTAATTGATCCCGGAAAGCGTACTGATCGATTTGTTTAAAACTTCAACACCGTTGAACAAATCGTCTGTTAATACGGAAACAATTCCTACATCTGTAATAACTTCTAAATTAATTGTGTTGTTAAAATTGTTTTTGAAGATCGTTTCGGTAATATTGACAATTCTATCAACATCTCTGTTGTAAGCTATCAAAGAAATGTTACGGTTGTGATAATGCTGCGAAATATTTATCAGAGGAATCTGGTGTACGGAAAGGAGATTTGTAATTTGTGACAATATTTGCAGAGATGAACCGGATGTAATATTTGGTATTGTTATTATTGCAACATCCTCAAGCGAAGTAATAGAAATGATTCCGTTTGGATATTTGGATGATTCCGATGATACAATTGTCCCGGGTGACGAAGGATTAAATGTGTTGAGAATTCTAATCGGGATATTTGCCGCTTTAACCGGCAAAACAGATTTTGGAAAAATTACTTTTGCACCGAGTGATGAAAGTTCCATCGTTTCGTCGTAAGATAATTGGGGAATGTTTTCTGCCGAAGGAATATGTCGGGGATCCGCATTGAATACACCATCAACATCCGTCCAGATATCAACAGATTCTACTTTTAATGCCGCACCTATAACGGTTGCAGTATAATCCGAACCGCTTCTTCCAAGTGTGGTTGTCTCGCCGAATTTATTCGAGCCGGTAAAACCATTTACAATTGCTATTTCTTTCTCTTTCAAGCAATTGAAAGTAGCTTCAATTTTCTCATTTGTTTCATCGAATAAAATATCTGCATCACCGAAGTTCGAATCGGTTTTGATGAAATTTTTTGCATCATACGCAGCGACAGATAAACCGCTGCTCTTTAATGAGTAATCAAGAAGTGTTTGTGAGAGGAGTTCACCAATTGAAACGATCGAGTCATAGATTTTTGGACCGGCATGCTGCAGTAGTCGCACGCCGTCCAATTTATTCTTGAGTACTTGTAAGATCGAATCCAATTTGGATTGGGCTTCCGGATATAAATGGGTGCCAATTAAATTTTCGAGATAATTGAAATGACGGGATTTTATTTCCGAATACAATTCTAAATAACTATCCGATCCGTTTTCTGCTACTTCAATTGCAGCGATAATTTTATTTGTAATACCGCCAAGTGCAGAGATAACCACAATGGTTTTTTCTTTTTCAGTGTAGGATGTAATTATTTTAATTACATCCTTAAAAGACTCAACAGTTCCAACGGATGTACCGCCGAATTTTATTACGTTCATTTTTTCCCTCTTAAATTTTATTTAATGCTTGATCAAAGTCTTCAATGATGTCATCGATATGTTCGATACCCACAGACACGCGTACTAACTCAGGTGTAACACCGGATTCTTTTTGTTCTTTTGCAGATAATTGCTGGTGTGTTGTTGATGCCGGGTGAATTACAAGTGTTTTTGCATCACCAACATTTGCAAGCAAACTTGCAAGTTTTACGTTATTAATAAATTTCTTTCCGCCTTCAACACCGCCTTTTATTCCGAATGTAATTATTCCGCCATACAAACCCGGTCTGAAATTTTTCTTTGCATTGTTGTGATACTGGTTATCCACTAAACCGGGATAGAGTACATACTCAATATTCTTATGAGCGCGAAGCCATTTTGCTAACGCTAATGAATTCTCGTTATGTCTTTCTACTCTGAGTGATAAGGTTTCTAATCCTTGTAAAAGAAGGAATGAATTGAACGGACTGATGCACGGACCAAAATCACGAAGCTGTTCAACACGTGCACGGATTATAAAAGCAATATTCCCGAATGGACCGCCCTCACCAAAAACTTCCCAGAATTTTAATCCGTGATAACCGGGACTCGGTTGTGTAAATGATGGAAATTTTCCGTTACCCCAATTGAATTTTCCGGAATCTACAATTACACCGCCGATTGATGTTCCGTGTCCGCCAATCCATTTTGTAGCGGAATGAACAACGATATCTGCACCGAGTGAAATCGGGTTGCAAATGTAACCGCCGGCACCGAATGTATTATCAACAATCAAAGGGATGTTATACTTGTGTGCAAGTAACGCAAAGTCAGCAATATTCGGAATGTTTAAGCGAGGATTGCCGATAGTCTCAATGTAGATAGCTTTTGTTTTTTTGTCGATGTACGATTCAAAATCTTTTGCTTCGTTGCTTTCAACAAATTTGAAATTGATACCAAGCCGTGGAAAAGTGACTTTGAATTGATTGTATGTTCCGCCGTATAAATAACTTGTTGAAACAATATTATCACCGGCTTCTGCAATTGTACTGATGGTAAGAAATTGTGCAGCTTGTCCGGACGAAGTTGCAAGAGCGGCAGCCCCTCCTTCCAAACTTGCAATTCTTTCTTCGAACACCGCTGTAGTAGGATTCATTATTCTTGTGTATATATTTCCGAATTCTTGCAGACCGAAAAGTTTTGCAGCATGTTCAGAATCATCAAATATATATGATGTTGTTTGATAGATAGGTACAGCACGGGATTTTGTGTTGGAATCCGGTTGCTGTCCGGAATGTAACTGTCTTGTTTCAAATCTATAGTTTGGATTTTGACTGCTCATTATAATTCTCCTATTGATGATAAAATAAAAAGCCCTTCTCGAGTTTTTCGGGAAGGGCTTTCATGTTTGTTAAATAAAATTTTATGTATTACTGCGGCCCTCCGCGAAATAATGGAGACATACACATGCACATCATCATTGCGATATTTATTATTTTATTTTTCATGTTAACTCAAAAAAAAAGCCCTTCGTTTAGGAAGGGCTTTTAAATTATTACGGATGTATAGTTTTATCAGCCCTTCAATAAGAAATAACACATGCACATCATACCGCAGAAATTTACGGATTGACTTGCTCTGACATTATTATTGAAAAGCTTCATACACAGTTCTTTGTTTAATTAGTTGCGAATCTAACTCATGGAATCTATGATGTCAAGGCCAAATCAAAATTTTTTAGAATAATTTTAGAACTTTGGTTGAATACCGGTGAAAATTACTTGTTTAATTAAGAAGCGGATTAGCATCTCCTTTCTTATTTTAAATCAACAGTAATATTATTTTATGAACCATTCAGCAGAAAGATATATTTTAATTATCATCATACCTATGTTGATTTCAGCGTGTGCGTCTTCTCCAAGATTCACATCACGATACGAGGATAAAAGAATTGAAAGGGATTCGGTTGAAGATTTGAGCGAGTATGAAAATAATGAAGTATTGGAAACTGTGTACGGAGTTGCATCGTTTTATGCCGATAAATATCACGGAAGAATTACATACAACGGGGAAGTTTATAATATGTATGGAATTTCTGCAGCTCATCCATCCTACAGAATGGAAACCATTGTACGAATAACCAATATGTCTAATAATAAAAGTGTAATACTTCGAATAAATGATCGGATGCCGTTTCGTCCCGATAGAATTATTGATCTTTCATACGGCACAGCATTGGAATTAGATTTTGTAAATGAAGGTTTAGCAGATATCAAACTTGAAGTCTTGAAATGGGGTGATGGTAAAGAAATCCCTCCTGAGTAGGAGGGATGAAAAATAACTTTCTTTATCGCACGTACTTCCACCAATGGAAATATTTGTTTTCCATGTCGCTTAAAGACGGAATCGGAAAGAATTTCAATTGATCACCACCAGCAAACCAAAAACCGTGTCTTAAAAATTTATATGATATATCTCTCAGTAATCCGCCAAGACTGATTGTCTTTGTAAGTTTGTCGGGGTGATCCATCAATTCAGATATGCAGTCATAAAACCGGTAAGGATTCACACCCGGTAAATCGATGTGGTAAATTTCCTTATTCTTGTTTGCAGAAAGAAAATGATCAATATCAAATTCAATTTGTGTGAATAAGATTTTAGGTGCACCTTTTGCTTTTTGCGATGTAATAAACTTTCCGAATTCCACTTGATCTTTATTTGATATAACTAATGTTTCTAAAGGACAGACTTCCTGATAGATTCTAAGTTTATGCGGATGATTAGATGTATCGTATTCCGCCGGTTCAATAGGAAGAACAATTCCGTTTGTAGTTGTTAGATATAATTTTTTTATTGCATTCAAATCAATAAATTCCAGCACGTTATATGATGCAATGAATTTAGTTTTTTTAGGTGAACCGTCTTCGTGTGAAACAGTTTGTTCTAAAATTTCATCAATAGGGAAGCGCGGATGTCTAAAATTAATATCTACTTCAGCAAAAATTACTTTACCGCTGTAATGTTTAGCACTACCGGTAGTGTAATGTTCTCCGAATTTTTCTGCATCAAGTTGTGAAGCAACAAGAGCATTTATTGGAAAAACCAGCATATATAAATGTTTCTCGTAATTCTGCATCAAATCTCCAGTGTTTTTCAAAATTGTGTTCAAAACTATTAAAAGAGAGTTTTAAGAGCAACTTTCAGTGAATCCTTTTATTCTAAATTTCATCAAATAATTAAAAATTAGAGGTTACAATGTATTTAGATGAAAATGTAAGAGCCGAACTTAAAAAACAATTTTCGGCGATTACAAAAAAAGTTAAAATCGTATTTTTCACTCAGGAATTAGAATGCCAATATTGTAAAGAGACAAGAGAAATATTAACAGAGCTTACTGAAACATCAGATAAACTCTCCTTAGTTGTTAAAAATTTAGTACTCGATAAAGATGAAGCATTAAAATATAGCGTTGATAAGATACCAGCCACAGTTCTATTAGATGAAAAAGATAAAGATTACGGAATAAAATTTTTTGGTATTCCAAGCGGATATGAATTTGCATCTCTGCTTGAAGATATTAAGATGCTCGGTACCGGAATAACCGGATTAGATCCAGCAGTTGAAGAGAGTGTTAAAAAAATTGATAGTGAAGTTCATATGCAAGTGTTCGTTACACCTACATGTCCTTACTGTCCGCAAGCTGTTATAACAGCACATAAATTTGCTTACTTAAATGAAAATATAAAAAGCGATATGGTAGAAGCAACCGAGTTTCCGCATCTTTCAAACAAATATAATGTAAGAGGTGTGCCTAGAACAGTAATTAATGAAAACACATTTTTGGAAGGCGCTGCACCGGAACAAATGGTCCTAGACAAAGTAAAAGAATCACTTAATATTGTAAGTGTATGAAGATAGATAAAAATATGTTAATCAAAAAAGTTTTGCCGGTTTTAGGCGGTGCCCTTTTAGGTTATGCATACTATTATTTTATTGGTTGTAATTCAGGTACTTGTCCAATAACAAGTAATCCGTATATATCAACTTTTTATGGAGCATTAATTGCTTTTATATTAGTGTTTCCGACCAAAAAGAAAGAAGATGGAACAACTAAAGAAAATAACTAAGAATATTGAAATAGAAGAATTGATTAAGATTTTGCCAGAAGCGGTTTCCTTTTTGATGGAAAAAGGAATTAGATGTTTACGATGCGGAGAACCAATTTGGGGAACATTAGAATCTGCAGCTCTTGAGAAAAATTTTTCCACAAATAATATTGATGAATTTGTTGAAGAATTAAATAATATCTTTGATAAGAAAGTAAAATCATTGTAACTAAATAATCAGAATTACTATTTTAGCACATAGAATTTGAGGATGAAAATGAAGAACCAAAATCAAAAACAAAATATAAACAGCAAGAATAACAGCGATGTTAAAATGGGATTAACAAAAAAACAGAGAAGCTGGCTTTATACCGGTTTTTTTATTGGAGTTATTCTGTTAATGTTTGTTATAAATAATAGCGGAAGTGAACCAGAACAAGGTCCGTATCCACCAAATTATGTTCCAGCAACACAAAAAAGTTCTGTTAAAGCAGCCGATTTTTCTTTATCAACATCAGACGGCAAAACATTAAAATTATCTGATCTAAAAGGTAAAGTAGTAATTCTAGATTTCTGGGCTACCTGGTGCCCGCCTTGTAGAAAAGGGATTCCGGATTTAATTGATCTTAAGAAGCGTTACGGTACTAAAGGTGTTGAGATAGTTGGAATATCGGTTGATCAAGAAACAAAACCCGATGTAGTTCCATTCATTAAAGATTATGGTATTAACTACCCGGTAGTTTATGCTGATAATGGAATTGTAATAAATTACGGCGGTATCAGAGCAATACCAACTACATTTGTAATAGATAGAGAAGGCAAGATAGTTGCAAGCTACGAAGGATTGGTATCAAAACTTACATACGAAAACCACATTAAAAAGTTACTCTAAACTCTAACCCCGATGAAGATCGGGGAAGAGTCTCAATACTCTTTGTAATCGAGACTCTTTCTCAATCATATCTCCTAAATTTAGTTCACTTAGTGTTAATTTAATTAGTGGTGATGATCAAAATCCTGATGAAGATTATTTCTTATCTCTAAATAATCTCCCAATCTTTCTAGTAAATCCCAAGAATAAATTCCGTAATCATACCCGTCTTTCCATTTTATTTGAATTGCATAATTGCCAACCATCTCTATCTTATCTATTTCGTAACCTTCGGGTTTAACTGATTCTTTTGGCGGTGGCGCATAATGCTTCCACAGTATTGTCTCACCTTTATTCCCGGCATCGGGAGATTCATTGCGTAAAAACTTGAGTGGGTATTTAAATAATTTACCGTTATCCCATGTTATCTCGAGAATTTTTTCTTCATTATTTAATTTTATTTTAGTCGGAGCTGACATATTATCCTT
>CAYXKL010000106.1:0-9144 GCA_964464825.1 uncultured Melioribacter sp.
GTGTAAGAACATTCCTTTGTTTTACACCATCAACATATTTGAAATAATAGATTGCAACACGGATAATAAAAACCGGATTTTCCTGTTCACTGAGCCACATAATTTTAATACTATTTCTATCAACTGGCGGTATTCTATCCGAACTTTGATTTCCAAAAATTCTAATTTGTGCCGGTACTCTTGCTGTTGAACTAAGTCTTTTTCCGTTAGGTAATATTGCTTCAATCTCAACATCGCTATCAGGTTTAGGTTGAAAATTGTTTGTATAAAATATTGTATATGGTTTTTGATAAGGAGAACCGCTTGGCGGATCAACAGTAGAATCTTTAAGTATAGCTACATTATCACCATTCCACAATCTGATAACTGCATTTTTTATTGCCGGATCTTCGGTATTTGAATATGGATCGAAATTATAAACTGTATAACTTCTTGTTAGTGTAACTGTCTGAAATGTTGTATCTCCTCTAATTACAGCATTAAGAACAAAACGTTCAGAAAGATCTCCAAAAGGATCAAAATTTTCATCACACGAGAAAAAGAAAGTGATACTGAAAAAGAGAATTAATAAATTGGACATTTTAAATTTCATAATTCCACCTTTACAGTTGCAGTTGGTAAGAAAGGCAGCATGTTTACTCTTTCACCGGTATCGCGTTTGAAGTAGAAAATATTTTTTCTATTGTACACGTTTATAATGCTGAAATCGACATCAACCTTTATAAAATCAAAATCGAATTTTTTGGATAAAGTTAAATCAAGTCTATGGTAATCGGGAAGTCTTCCTAAATTTTGAATTCCAAGTATTGCAAAAGGACGGCGCGGATCTAATTCATTCCATGGGATAAAAATATTTTCGAAATAATATCTATCATAATAACCCATTATTTGTGTAAACGGCAACCCTGAATTATACATCCATACGGTACTTGCAGACCAGCCGCTTCCAATTAAAAATTCCAGTGATAAACTTACAGTATGTCTAATATCGTATCTTGGGTAATAGAGTTTGGTTTCTAATTCTTTGTATGCATGCGCATAAGTATATGAACCGGTAAAGTTTATTAAACCGGGATTAAATTTAAGCATCATTTCTAAACCATATGATTCACCTTTACCAGGAACAAAATCTCGATCCGATGGGAGTATTTTTTCTTCGTTAAGCAGCGGTAAATTATCTACAAGTTTATAGTAGCCTTCAATGCTGAATTTTAGAAAATTCCACGGCATAATATCAGTACCGAGAATATAGTGTTTAGCTGTAGCCGGCACTAAATAATCCGGAGAAATAATCCACGGTTCAAATAGATTGATAACTTCATTTTCATCACTTACAGTTGTAAGTTCTTGTTGATAGATACCGGCAGCACCCTTAAAAGCAAGCCATTCAAATGGAGTGATTGTAAAATTTAATCTCGGTTCGATGAATTTAGAATTTTTATTATTGCTTAATGTGGTTAAATTTAACCGTGTACCAACATCTAAACCTAAAAAATCGAATTGTAAAAATTTATATTTTGCATAAAGTGTAATATTAGCTGCAGATGCACCGAGATTTACAGGAATACTTTTTGAATTTTCTATGAACAAATCGGTTTTAATCTGTTTAATATGAAAGCCGACACCTATTTCATCTTTACTATCGAACATATAAGTGAAATCCATATTCAAACCAACATCTTCAACTTTATTAAATGTCTCTCTTACGTTACTTAGTTTAGGAATCACTTCACCTTTGAAACTGCTGATAGATGCACTCAACTCATAAAATAATGGGCTATCCCCTACCTGAAACCATTTAAACCCGAACAAATTATTAGACCATTTAAAATCTTCAATCCTTGGGTCACTATTATTAATGTTATCACCGCTGAAGAATCCATTAACAGAGAATTTACCTCCTGGCATAAAATCAGCACTTGAATAATTTCCTTTGAAAGAAAAATCATAAAAATCAGCCGGTACAGTTTGTTCATTCAAAAACTTTTTTAGAATACTGTTTGAATAACTTTTTCTTCCGGTAATAATAAAAGATCCATCGGGAATTGGACCTTCAACTAAAAATTTTCCGGTTAAATAACTTGCAGAAGCTTTTCCGCTAAATCGGTTTTTATTACCATCCTTTGTAATAATTTTCATAACGGATGAAAGTCTTCCGCCTAAATCAGCAGAAAATCCGCCTTTATAAAATTCTACATTATTGATCATATCGGGATCAATTACACTAAATAATCCAAGTGCATGGAATGGATTGTAAACTGTAACACCATCTATTAATACAAGATTTTGATTACTAGCGCCACCGCGTACATAGAAACGTGCAGAAACATCTCCAGTGGATTGAACACCAGGCAAATACTGCAATGATCGGAAAATATCTGTTTCTACACCTTGTGGTAATGCTTCAAGATCGCGTGCTATTATTCTTTGCAGACTTATATCAGTTTCATTTCTTTCAATAATTTTTTCACCAATTTTTTCAATAGTCTGCAATTCTACACTGCTAGGTACAAGCTGAATATTGTATTGAGTTACTTTATTCTTTGATACGTGAATAATGAGATTCTTTGATTTATAACCTATATACGATACAACAAGTGAAAAATCTTTGTCAGCTGGAATTGATGGAATGAGAAAGTAACCACGAGCATCAGTAGAAGCACCTTTATTTAATTCTTTAATAAATACATTCCCATAAGCTAAAGCTTCACTTGTAGTGGAATCGGTTACAAAACCACGGAGGGTACCAATTTCTTGTGACTGTGTATATATTGAAGAACAGAGGAGAATTAGAACAAAGAATATTTTTTTATACATCAAAAAAAATTACCCCCATAACTTGATAGGTAAAATCTATTTACGGCAGACAAAAATAATTTAATTAGTAATAATTACCATACCATTTTTTTTACACTATCAATTATTTTATTCTTCAAGTGTAGAGATGTTACCGGGATCTTGCCCCAATGCTCTAGCTTTTAATACCCGTCTCATTATTTTACCGCTCCTTGTCTTGGGAAGCGAGTCAACAAATTCAATATGCTCAGGTTTAGCAATTGGTCCAACTTCATGACTTACATGCTGCCTTAATTCATCCAATAAAGAAGAAGATTTTTCTACACCACTTCGTAAAATTACGTAAGCATAAATAGCATTCCCTTTTACTTCATGCGGTAAACCGATAGCAGCAGCTTCTGCAACTGCATTGTGGCTTACAAGAGCACTTTCAATTTCTGCTGTACCTAAGCGATAACCAGAAACTTTAATTACATCATCCACTCTGCCGATAATCCAGTAATAACCATCATCGTCTTTACGTGCACTATCTCCAGTTAAATAATAACCGGGATATTTACTCCAATACTGCTGAACCAATCGGTCAGGATCGTTATAGATTGTTCTTATCATAGATGGCCAAGGTGATTTAATTATCAAATAACCTTCTTCATTTGATTTTACCGGATTCCCTTTTTCATCAACAACATCCATTTCAATTCCTGGGAATGGTTTTGTACCCGAACCTGGTTTCAATGGAACTGATGGCATAGGAGTAATCATAAACATCCCGGTTTCAGTCTGCCACCAGGTATCCATAATCGGACATTTTTCTTTTCCAACAACTTTATAATACCATTTCCATGCTTCCGGATTAATCGGTTCACCAACAGAACCTAACAATCGTAAAGAAGATAAATCATGACGGTTCACCCAAGCTTCTCCAAATCTCATTAATCCCCTTATTGCTGTTGGTGCAGTGTATAAAATATTTATACCATACTTTTCAATCATTTGCCACCAACGATTCGGATAAGGGAAATTAGGTGAACCTTCGTATAAGAAAGAAGTAGTTCCATTTAAAAGCGGAGCATAAACAATGTAGCTGTGACCGGTGATCCAGCCGGGATCTGCGGCACACCAGTATCTATCTTCTTCATGAATATCAAAAACATAATTAAGTGTTGTATAAGTGCCAACCATATAACCGCCGTGAGTATGCAGAATTGCTTTTGGCTTACCGGTTGTACCGGATGTATAAAGAATAAATAGCGGATCTTCAGCATCCATAATTTCTAATGCACAATTTTGAGTAGCAATAGGTAAATTGATTAATTCGTGATACCACATATCACGTCCAAATTCCATATTAATTTCTTGTCCAGTTCTTTTAACAACAAGAACATGTTCGACCGTGCCGCACCTTTGAAGTGCTTCATCCGCTATTTGTTTTAACGGAACAATTTTACCACGCTGATAAGCACCATCAGAAACAATTAAAACTCTTGAATTACTGTCCTCTATTCTTTCAGCTAGAGATTCGACTGAAAATCCACCGTAAACAACAGAATGAACTGCCCCTATCCTTGCACAAGCGAGCATTGCAATAATAATTTCGGGAGTTCTACCCATATAAATTGTAACACGGTCTCCTTTTTGGACTCCCATACTTTTTAGAACATTTGCAAATTTGCAAGTCTCACGATGCAATGCAAAATAGGAATAAGTTTTAGTATCACCGTTTTCACCTTCCCAAATTAGAGCAAGTTTATTTCTGCGGTATGTATTAACATGTTTATCAAGACAATTAAAAACAATATTTGTTTTTCCACCAGTAAACCATTTATAAAATGGCTTATTAGAATCATCTAAAACTTTTTCCCATTTTTGGAACCAATGCAATTCATTTGCTCTTTTAGCCCAAAAACCTTGATAATCTTTTTTAGCACTTTTATCGAGTTCATCCCAATCTTTTATAGTAGCATTATTGATTACTTCTTCAGAAGGATAATATACTTCCCCGATTAATTTTTTATTATTCATACTTACTCCACTGTTTAAACTTTATAATTAGATATTTTGTCTTTAGATTTGCACTTGAAATTAGTCGATGGAAACTATTTAATCAACTTTTCATCATATTATTTGTAAAATTTTTATGGCAAGATAAATTGTTATCTAAAATGAGAAAATACTTTTCGAAGATACTTTTAGCTACATATCTTTTCTTGATAGGTGTTTCCTCACTACACCAGCATAATTTTCATAATGCAAAGTATGCCGGCATAGTTTTTACCGAAGAGCAGAATTACAATGACCCATTTCTTGATGAACTTGGTAAATGTAAGATTGCTCAGTTTATAAATTCATCATTTCAAATTGATGAAGAAAAAACAAATCTCTGTTTTGACTTTCCCGTTATTGAAATATTAGTTTCTGAACAATTCAATATCAGTTTAGTTTTTCACTCTTCACAAATATCACCAAGAGCACCACCAGCATTCTCATAAACCCATATTTTATTTCATTAAATTTTTATGAGGGATATTTATGAGAAAATTTATTTTCATTATAATGATTTTTATAACTGGCATTTTAATAAATGCACAAGATCATTCAATTAAAGGTAAAATAATAGATAAAAAAGATAGTCAACCATTAATTGGTGTGAATGTTTTAATTAATGAATTAAAGATCGGCACTTCAACAAACGAGGATGGAGTATTTGAATTCAATAATATTGAACATGGAGATTATTCATTAAATATATCATATATAGGTCATAAAACTATTATAAAAAAAGTGACTGTTCCTACAGATGAAATTATTCAAATCGAAATGGAAGAAGGAACAGTTAATCTAAAAGAAGTGATAATAACCGGTAATCCTTTAGCAGTGGAT
Organism: uncultured Melioribacter sp.; assembly: GCA_964464825.1. Taxonomy (GTDB): domain Bacteria; phylum Bacteroidota; class Ignavibacteria; order Ignavibacteriales; family Melioribacteraceae; genus DYJK01. The sequence goes on from CAYXKL010000106.1 coordinate 5,677, forward strand.
CCAAAGAATATTTCGCAAAGTACATTATCAATTGCAAATTTGGATTTGCAAATCAAAAGAAGTTCGAATGTAGCTCAGTCGCTCAATTTTCAGCCCGGAATATCTATGAGATCTAATGGAACAGCGTCAGCACGTCCGGTAATCAGGGGATTCAGCAACAACCGTATTTTAATTTTAGAAAATGGCTTACGGATGGGAGACCTCTCGAATACATCTGATGATCATGGTGTTTCTTCAGATGGCAGTACACCTGAAAGAATTGAAGTGTTGCGTGGTCCGGCAAGTTTACTTTATGGTACGAATGCAATCGGTGGTGTAATAAATATAATCACAGAAGAAATACCTAATTATATTCCACATGGACTGGATGGTGTAATAAATTTAAATGGCAGTACAGTTAATAAAGAAACTGCCGGATCAGCAGATCTCCATTTTGGATTTAACAGTTTTGCATTACACGGAAACTATTTTCGAAGAAAATCTAATGACTACAAAGATGGAAATGATACTGATGTTGAAAATTCTGATCAAATTTCGAAAGGTTACCAATTCGGTATTTCTTATTTCCCCTCATTCGGATTAACCGGAATTAGTTATAAAAATTTCGTAACTGATTACGGTATCCCTTTAAATATTGAATCAGAGAATGATGACGAAGAAGCAGAGGGACCAATAAAAATTAATATGAATAAAAAAGAGTTACGTTTTTTAATGGAAAGCAACAAACTTGATTTTTTAATAGAAAATGTTAGTCTAAAAAGCGGATACCAGGATTATACTCACAAAGAGATTATTCGAAACACTGGAGAAATTGGAACTGCTTTCGGTTTGAAATCTTTTGGTCTCGATCTCTCATTTAGACACAAGAAGTTATTAGATAATCTGCAAGGTGTTTTTGGAATTTGGTATCAGAATCAAGAATATACAGTCAATGGAGAAGAAGCATTTACACCGAATGCTAATTATTCTGCTATTGCCGCTTATTTATTGGAACAGATTAATCTTGATGATTTCAATATTCAATTGGGCGGTAGGTTTGAGAGTAATGGAATAGAAATACCAGAATCTAATATCTCTGATACATACTTTCCGCCTGAAAATAAAATATTCAATTCGGTAAGCGGTTCATTCGGTATTGTATATAATTTCACAAATCAGATTTCAATTTTTTCAAATATTGCGAATGCATACCGTGCACCAACAATTGAAGAATTATCTTCATATGCTATTCACGAAGCAACCGGAACATTCGATATAGGTGATAGGAATCTAAGTAAGGAAAATAATATTGGTACCGATATCGGTTTCCGTGTTAGAAAAGAGAACCATCTTGTTGAACTTAGTGCATATTATAACTCGATAAATAATTTTATTTATAGAAGTCCAACTAATTTGTTTTATCAACCTGATGTTGAAGGAAATCCCTTTAATGACACAGCCGGGATAAATGTATTCCGTTATAGTCAAACAGACGCTGAAATTTTCGGATTTGAACTCAAGGCTCAATATGAATTCACAAATTACTTAACTACAACAGTTGTATTAGATTATGTAAATGGTAAAGAAAGAGAAAGTGGAAAATATCTTCCGCAAATTCCACCTTTAAGAATTTCATTTGAACAGAGATATTTCACGGATGAATATTGGTTTGGTATCCACTGGAAATTATCCACTGAACAAAAGCATACTGCTGATAGTGAATTCCCGACGAAGGGATTTGGTGTTGTAGATCTTTACGGTGGAATAAAATTTTTTACCGGAAGTTATATCCATATGCTCTCACTAAAAGTAAATAATATTTTAGATCAACCATATAAAGAACATTTGTCAGCAATAAAGGAATTTGCTAATATGCCCGGAAGAGATATACAGCTTAATTACAAATTTTTATTTTAGTATTATGATGATTATATTGACTCATTAAATTTTGATAATTCAGCTTTAGGAGAGGTGGCCGAGTGGCTGAAGGCAACGGTTTGCTAAACCGTCGTAGTGGGTAAACTGCTACCGAGGGTTCGAATCCCTCCCTCTCCGCAAAAGGGGGCTTCTATTTTATGAAGCCTTTTTTATTTTATTGACACCGTGAGTTCTCCCGAAGGTACGGCTGTGCCGGAATCCCTCCCTCTCCGTTTTTAGATTATGTTTTAATCATTTGATATTGAAATTATTTAGAATGAATCACTCTTGTTGGTACAAATTCATTTTGAGACATTACTTATAATAAAAATCAGTCTTATTAACAAAAATTTTATCCTTTTTGATGGCATTAATCTTGACATTAGTCATTTGTACAAGATATTCATCAGAATAATTGTGTGAGTAAGAATTATGTATAACGAGAAAGTTAATTTAACAGACAAATATTATGTTCAAAGTAGACCACTAGGCGAAATATTAGAAGAACCATCCGAGAAGCCGGTGAGGGACTTTGTAATTTCTGAATATTCCGATATTACAATAATTCAGTTGAATTTAAAAAGAGCAACATTAGTAGAATCAAAAAAACTAAGACCTTACCTTAATGATTTAATTGATAGCGGTCACGGAAAAATTATTATTGATCTTACCGAATGTAATTTAATCGATTCTACTTTTTGGAGAATGCTGATATATGCACAAAAGAAAATTCACTACATGGATGGTTCGATTCGTTTAGTTTACAATTTTGAAAAACATTCTACTCTAACAATTGTTACCGGTATTTATAAAATATTCAAAATGTATAAAGATATTCCTTCCGCATTGGATAGTTTTACAAAAAGAAAACTTGCATCAACTCTGGTTGATTTTAATAGCAATTTCGAATAACCGATAAAAGTAGTAGAAGTAACAATTTATATTTTCGTTCTCTCTCTTTCTATTCGTTTTAACTAACATATCGAGTAACATTTTCATATTATCACTAATCAAATGAATTTACTTATTACTATTTTTCTACAGAGTATTCAGTACTAAAATGTTAAAGAAGAATCTACATATAATATTTACAGCAGCATTAATAATAATTGGGATTTTATTAATCCATTTATTCCCAAATAATACTATTGAAGTCTATACTTACGTTTATATTATTACATCAGTTATTTTTTTAATTCTTTATCTATTTTTAGTAAAAACTAACATTACTAATTATCAACTTATTTTTCTTTTATTATTATCACTATTACTTAAAATAAGTTTTGTAAATACAGCACCAATCGGTTCTGATGACATTTACAGATATATATGGGATGGGAAATTACAAGCTAATAATTTCAATCCATACCAGTATGTTCCAAGTGATACAGCATTAAATCATTTACATTCAGATATTCTTCCGTCAAAAGTAAATTTTCCTGATTTAAGAACGATCTACTTCCCTTTCAGTGAATGGCTTTTCTGTGTAGGTTATAGTATCAGCGGTTAATCCGTTTTGGGATATAAAATATTAATTTTTCTTTTTGAAGCATTCACATTTTTATTCATTTA
>CAYXKL010000107.1:0-9095 GCA_964464825.1 uncultured Melioribacter sp.
AAATAGATCTTGTTGACGAAGAATTATTATTGGTAATAGAAGAAGAGGTTAAAGAATTTATAAAAGATTCTTTCCTCAAAGATGCTCCAATCTTTAAAGTTTCTACAAAAACTGGACAGGGTATTCCTGAATTAAAGGATTTTTTTTCATCTCTGAACGTGATTGATACAAACAAAAAAAAGGATGGACTATTTAGAATGTTCATCGATCGAATTTTCAGTATTTCAGGATACGGTACTGTAGTTACCGGCTCTGTACTAAGCGGAAGTTTAAGTATAAATGATAAGGTTTTTTTATTGCCGGGTGATAAAGAATTAAAAGTCAGACGTCTTGAACGGCATGGTAAGGAGGTAAATTATATTTCTGCCGGCAACAGAGCAGCAATTAATTTAGTCGCAATTAAAAAAGAAGAATTTTCTAAAGGGATGGTATTATGTAATAAAATTATTCAGCCAACAAAGATGGTGGATGCTAATATTAATTTGATGAATAGAAATAAGAAAATAGAACAGTGGTCACATGTAATATTTTTATCAGGAACTTACGAATCACGTGCAAGTATACATTTAATTGATGTAGATAAATTAAAATGCGGAGAAAATGCAATAGCCCAAATTCATCTTGAGCAGCCGGGTATTTTTCAGATAGGTGATAAGTTTATAATCAGAAATACTTCAAGCGATTTAACATTAGGTGGTGGTTATATATTTGATCCATATCCACTTCATCATAAAAGAAGAACTGAAAAAGTTATCAATGAATTAAAAAATATTTATAAAGGAGGATTGACCGAATTAATTACTGCTGAGGTTAAAAAACATCACTCCCCTATCACACTTGAGTGTATACTTGATAAATTAAATATTGGGATTAGTGAATTAGTGAATTTAAATGTTAATACTCTGCCGAAAGAAATTTTACATTTCAAAACAAATGACTCAACTTATTTAATACTTGCTGAACAAGAAGAAATAATAGAAAAAAGAATTATTAAGACCATAGAACATTATCATAAGATAAATCCGTTAGATGAAGATGGAAAATCTTACGAAGAATTAATAAGTATTTTGGGTATTAATCGTAATGCTGCTGCAGAAGGAGTTATGAAATGTATTCTCGATAAATTAGTTGAGAAAAGCATATTGAGAAAAAGTAATAACACTTGGATTCTTTTTACTCATCATGTACATCTTACAAGCGAAGATTTAAAACAGATAAATTTTGTAGAATTATTCCATAAGAACAGCGGAATGAATACACCGCTTCTAAGCGAGCTTATTCCTAAAGCAAATAGCTTTGGTATTAGTGAAAATAAACTACATCAGATACTAACATTTCTTACAAGACAAAAAAAGATTTATTGCGTTGAAGATCATTTCATTCATACAGATATTGTACGCAGTTCAAGAGAGGTATTAATCAATTATCTCAAGGAGCATCCGGAGGGAATTACAGTTGCTCAATTTAGAGATTTAGTTAATGGCAATAGAAAAATTTGTTTGCTGTTACTGGCTATTTATGATAGAGAAAACATTATTTATCGTGATGGTGACTTACGTTTTATTACAGAAAAAGGACGGCAGTTATCTTATGGTTTCAATAATTCACCAAACATAAAATCAAATAATATTTTGGTATAACATTATGGATAATAAGAAAAAAATTTTGATGATAGATGATGATACTAATCTTGTTAATGTTATTAGAATAGTGCTTGAATCAAAAGATTATTTATTTGATTCGGCATATTCAGCTTCTGAAGGATTAAAAAAAATTAAAGAGTTCAATCCTGATTTAATCATATTGGATGTAATTATGGAAGATTTTGTTGCCGGATTTAGAGTTGTTTCCGAATTAAGAACAAGTGGGATTGATTCAGAATATTATCAGTACTCCAAAATTCCAATACTCATGCTAACAAGTGTTACATCAAAAACAACAATCAGTTTTAGTGAAAAAGTAGGAACAGCACTTTTGCCGGTTGATGCTTTTATTGAAAAACCGGTAAAGCCGGTTGAGTTGATGGAAAAAATTGTAGAATTACTCTCTCTTCAGAATACTAATGATTATAACTGAAAGAAAATGAAAATTTAGCCCACTTCCCCTGGATTGATTCAGCCCATATTTCTCCGCCATGTTTTTCAATAATATTTTTAGTAACGAATAATCCTAATCCAGTACCAGATTTGGTAGAATAACTTTCTTTATTTAATCTAGAAAATTTTGTAAAGAGCAGTTCTTTTTCAGAATCACTAAAGCCTAATCCTTCATTATGAATAGAAATAATTAGTCTCTTATTAACAATTTCGGATTCAATCTTAATTGTACTCTTTTTATAACCATATTTAATTGCATTTGAAATTAAATTTTGAAATACTGAAGTTATCAAATCAGGATCACATTCTATTTCTAAATTGTAAGGAATATTACATTTAATTTCCATTTGATTATCCATAGCCATATCAGACAACCTTTGAATAGCCGGATCAATCACTTCATGTCGCAATTTCACGTTCATTAATCTAATTTTAAGTTCACCTTCTTCAATTCTACTTAAATTAAGATAGTTTGCAATAGTATTATTAAGATAATCAGCGCTTCTTGCAGATGATCTTAATACTTTTTCCTGGGATTCATTAATTGGTCCTAACAGACGGTCGCGCAGTGAACCGATAGCAAAAACAATTGAAGCAAGAGGCGATTTAAGTTCGTGCGTTACAAATCCTAACATTTCGAGATAAGCTCTATTTTTCTCATCAGATTCCATATATGCTTTTTTTAATTTATCTGTAGCCTCCTGAAGTTTCTTATTATCACTCTCTAATGAATCTGCCATAGAATTAAATGAGCGTGCAAGCTCCATAATTTCATAACTTCCTTCAATACCTTCTACACGGGCATTTAATTTTCCGGAAGAAATATTTCTTGTTGCTTCAACTAATTTTAAAATCGGCTTTCTAATTTTGCCGGAAAAATAATTTGCAAGAATAACTGAAATTAAAAATGCAACCAATCCTATAGCAATAAATTTTAATGTTAATTCTTCTTTGTATGATGTATATTTTTTTTCAAGCAAACCTACATATAGAATTCCAATAATATTATTACTAGCATCTCTAATCGGATCATAAGCTGATAAATACCAATCATTAACAACAAATGCTCTATCAGCAAATCTTTTTCCTTTTACTATTACAGTTTCATAAACCTCTTTAGAAATTCTAGTTCCTACAGCTCTAACACTATCAGTAGTTATTACATTTGTTGCAATTCTTGTATCGCCTAAAAATATTGTGACAGTGCCAAGCGGTTTCCCTTCTAAGTAATCTAGCTCAAATACTGTATTCCTTATTCTGTCAACAAGATCATATCTACGGTTTAATAAAATACCACCGTAAACTACTCCATAAACTTTATTTTTTTCATCAAGTATCGGAACAGCTGTTTCCAAAATCATTCCTCTATCTTCTACTTTTTTATCAGTAGGTATTGCAAGTTCAGTTTCGATAATTGGGATTGAGGCATTTTTTGCTAATTGATCACTTTTAAGTAAAAGATTTTCACGAGATATAATGGATGTTCCGCTAATTACATTACCTTGAAAAGCTTGTTGTATTACCGGATCATTCCGGACTTTGTGGTTTATTGCTTCAGGTTTACCTGAAGTACCTATAATTATTCCTTCTTCATTAACTAAATTTAAAAAATCTAATTTATGTTTATTCTTTAGTTCTATTAATAAATTATTGATCTCATTTGAAGGACTATTAACTTTTAATGCTTCTCTAAATAACTCATACTGCGAAACTAGACTAACATTCATCTGCAATAATGCCTTTTCCTCATTGAATGCAGTCCAAGCTGAATTTAAATCCATTTGAACTCTAAGCTTTGCTTCCTTAAAAACAGTTTCTGATATGAAGGAAAGTCCGGCATATATTGTGAAAGTGCCCATTAATACAACAACTAGTGTATATCCGAATAATTGTGCATTACGTAATTTCCATTTCATAATAAATTCTAATTCCTATATCTAAAAATATTACGAGTAATATTTTCATTGGCATATTTATAAATATTATTTTCTATTCACCAAACAAATCCAAATTGTTTCTTCCAATTGACTTTTAGCAGTCTCATCTATATGACTAATAACCGGTATTTCAGATTTCTTAGAATTCTTTATATAAATATTATATTGCTGTTCTAATTCATCAATTGCAAATTCTATAGGAAGAGATATATGATCGTAGATATCTCTTTTATGCTTCATTAGAGATTCAATATTATTTAACCGATTGAAAATTTCTTCTTCAATATTCTTTAGTATAAATATATGACCATTAAGATCATAACCAGATTCAAAACGGCTAATGGCAGATACTTCGAAATAATTCTGAATTAACAGTTTATTGCTAGTATTAATTGAGGTTAATAATAATCTATATATAAGTTTGATAAACCAAATGAGATCCTGATTATCATGATTTTTGAAGGTTGTTTTAAAATCATGATTATTATATGTTAGAATTTTTTGTGAAATATTTTCAATAATTAAATCTTCATTTTCTAATAATGCAGTATAGATAAGAAAATCGACACGAACTTCGGTCTTTTTTATTATCATAGAATTGTGAATTTGCCAAAGTATAGGTTCACTTTTCATCCTTTCTATTAAATATGGGAATCTTTTTTCAATATGCAGCCTATCTTCTGCAGCCCAATCAATTTTTTTTTGAGTATAAACACTTTTCACATTCAATTTTTTATCAATGTATTTAATCATCCACGGTTTTTCAAAATATCTTTTATTAAATAAATTATTAATAAATGATAGTATATATACTCCGAAGGCACAAATAAATTTAGGGATTAATATCGGTTTAAGTTCTTTCCCAAAATAATATCTTGTAGTTAATTTATATAATTGTAAATGAGAAGTTGCACCATTTGTTGAAATAATAAGAATATCTCCTGAATTCAATTTATGCGAATTAGTAATTATTTTTTTAATGCAACTGGTTACATCTCTAACATGTATATATGGTATTGCGGATTCACCTTTTCCGGCAATTATTTTTGATTTCAATGATTTACCGATCCAAGTATTAATCTGCATATAAAGCGGTGCATATTCACACCAATCACTAAAAATTGCACCGAGTCTAATTATACAAGCTGGTGTATGTTTCGAAAAATTTTTCACCATTTCTTCTCCAGCTTTTTTACTTTTTGCATAAATATGTAATCCATCAGCTGGAGAATTTTCATCTATGTAATTACCGGTGGAAGGAAACGAACACGCGGCTACCGAGCTGGCAAATAATAATAATTTTAAGTTTATGTCCTTGGAAAGTTCTAGTATATTACTTGTACCAACAATATTTGTTCTTTTATATTCAGGATGATATTCATTTTCAAAATCGTAATAAGCAGCTAAATGAATAAGATAATCTGCACCGCCGGCAGTCTTAATTTCACGAAAGGTTCTTGTGATACTATTAAGATCAGCAATATCAGCTCTCATCCACGCAATATTAGAATGTTTAGGTGCATTACATTCGTGTTGTGATCTACGCGCTATAGCAAAAATTCTGAAATCGTTTTTTAACTCTTCAAGTAGGTATTTCCCAAGTAAACCTGATGCACCGGTTAAGATTAATGCCGGTAATACGTTAGATGGATGCATTAAATACTAAACCTTATTTATTATAATTTATTTAATAAAAAGTTAAGATACTTTTATTAATTTATGTTTAGATTTTACTGTTTGTATTTAATCTGAGAAGCATTAAAATAATAACTCCCATTAGTCCATCACATAAACCAGATAGCAGAATTATGTAATTATGCGAAATTAGAATGAAATAAATAATTAAGAATAAAAATGCTAATAGTTTAATAGAAATTATGAATTTGATTATAGGAATTGATTCGTTTGGCTTTAAGGCTGCCATACAATATGAAATGCTTAAACCTATATGGAATATTCCACCCTGAGCTTGGAAAAAATTTTCTTTATAATAATTAAAACCAAAATTATTTAGAAATGATGAAGGTATAAATAAAAGACCAAAACCAACTAATATTGAATGGAATGTAACAAGCCAGAGAAATATAGATAAATATTTTTCGTATTTAGATGGCATCACTTTGGAAAATGCCGATTAACTTATGTAAAAATAAGTATTATAAACACGTTTAGCTATCAATATAAATTATATACTCATACACATTGTCCGATAATTTCCCAAAAGTATTTTAGTATTAAGAAATGAAAAACTAAGAACAATTAAATCTAATTTAATTATTTTGTATTTGTTGGTTTGAGGTTTTATGATTTTTAATATGCTTATCTTCAATTTTAAACTGAAGAGAATCAAATGAAATTACCAGTATACCTCGACTACAATGCAACCACACCTATCGATCCTCTTGTAGCAGATGCGATGCAGCCATTTATTACTACACAATTTGGTAACCCATCCAGCAATCATTATTACGGATATCAGGCAAAAGAAGGAATAGAGAAAGCAAGGAAACAATTAGCGAATCTTTTAAAATGCCAAATAGATGAGATCATATTTACAAGTGGTGGAAGTGAATCAAATAACTTAGCAATTAGGGGTATCGCATTTAGTAATCGCTACAAAGGGAACCATATAATAACTTCATCAATTGAACATCCGGCAGTTTATGAAGTGTGCCGTTTTTTAGAAATGAATGGTTTTAACATTACATATTTACCTGTTGATGAATATGGTATGATTGATCCTCAAACTGTTGAAGATGCTATAACACCTCAAACAATTTTAATTACTATAATGCATTCAAATAATGAAGTCGGAACTATTCAACCGATTGAAGAAATTGGAAAGATCGCAAAATCAAAAGGAATAATATTCCATACAGATTGTGCTCAATCAATTGGGAAAATTAAAGTATCAGTTGAAAAATCTAATATAGATTTACTTTCAATAGCTGGACATAAATTTTACGCACCAAAAGGAATAGGCGCATTATATATACGTTCCGGATTGAAATTGGAAAAATTAATTCATGGTGCAAATCATGAAATGAATTTACGTGCCGGGACAGAAAATGTAATTGAAATTGCCGGATTAGGGAAAGCATCAGAATTAGTGAGCGAAAATCTTAAAGTATATTCCGATAATATGAAAAAAATGAGAGACCATCTTGAAAATGGATTAAAAAATCTTCCTGATATCCATATAAACGGTCATCCTGAAAATAGATTACCTAACACCTTAAGTGTAAGTTTTAAAGGTATAGAAGCAAATACAATTTTATCTGAATTGTTTAATGTAGCTGCATCAGCCGGAGCAGCATGCCATAGTGATAAAGTTGACGTGTCTCCTACTTTAAGTGCTATGAATGTTCCTATCGAATATGCTATGGGAACAATAAGATTTTCTACTGGACGCGACACAACAACCGAACAAGTAGATTATGCAATCAAAGAAATTGTTTCAGTTATAGAACGGCTGAAACCGCGTGAATCACTAATCACAAAAACTGGATTTAATGAAAAAGTACAGCTTACAAAATATACACACGGGCTTGGATGTGCATGCAAACTTCGTCCGCAATTATTAGAAGAAATATTAAAAAATATGCCGCTATCAAACGATAAAAATATATTAGTCGGTTCCGATACTTCTGATGATGCAGCCGTATATAAAATTGATGATAATACAGCTATAGTTCAAACAGTAGATTTTTTTACACCGATTGTTGATGAGCCATTTGATTTTGGAGCAGTAGCCGCTGCAAACTCATTAAGTGATATTTATGCCATGGGCGGAAAACCTCTATTTGCTTTAAATATTGTCGCATTCCCAAGTAATAGATTACCAATGAATGTTCTTCATGAAATTTTAAAAGGCGCTCAATATATAGCTGATAAAGCCGGAATAAGTATAATTGGCGGACATACTATTGAAGATTCCGAACCAAAATTTGGTTGGTCAGTTACCGGTACAATAAACCCAAATAATGTTGTTACTAATAGTAATTGCAAAGTTGGTGATTATTTAATTTTAACCAAACCGATCGGTACCGGTATTTTATCAACAGCATTAAAACAGAACTTACTTAATAATGAATCAATTATTGAACTAAAAGAAACGATGATGGAATTAAACAAAGATGCTTCAATCGCTATGATTGATATCGGAGTGAATGCATGCACAGATATTACTGGATTCGGATTGATCGGCCATCTACTTGAAATGAACAGAGCATCTAATACATCTTCAAATATATTCATGCATAAAATACCAATTCTGAATAATATTTTAGAATTAGCTGTTTCTGGTGTTATACCTGGTGGGACAAAAAATAATTATGAACATACATTAAATTATGTACAATACTCAGAAAATATTTCCGATCTAAAAAAACTTATTCTAAATGACGCACAAACCTCGGGTGGATTATTAATTTCTGTAAGTGAACAAAAGGTTAAGCTTCTTTTAGAAACATTAAGAAATAAAAGTGTAAAACACGCTACAATTATTGGAAGAATTATTCCTTTCGAGCAAAAATATATAATAATTGATGAGTAATTTAATTCTCATAACATAATTTCTAGCTGTTTTAGCCAAATATAACCATCAATGCTCTTAAAATATTTTTCTCTTTTCACTGCTTCAGATTTTGTAGCATAATTTTCAAAATAATGTAATTTATATGGTGTATGTCCTTTTGTGTATTTCACTTTGTTAGAATTATGCTCCTTTAACCGCTTATTAAGATCTGACGTTGAACCGTAGTAATAGGTATTATCTTTTAGGCTTTTTAGAATGTATGTATAAAACATAGCGGAGAGAGTGGGATTCGAACCCACGGTACCCTTGCGAGTACACTACCTTTCCAGGGTAGCCAATTCAGCCACTCTTGCACCTCTCCATGTAAAGAACTTTACAAATATATTAATTAAGGATTAGACTAAAAAATTTCTAACAACCTTATTCATTTGAGATTCCATTCTGAAAAAGAAAAATTATTTCTTTAAGTTAGAATAAGAAAATTTCGGAAAGGTGGCAGAGTGGTTGAATGCGGCGGTCTCGAAA
>CAYXKL010000108.1:0-9093 GCA_964464825.1 uncultured Melioribacter sp.
GAGCGGTTCCGAGCAATCAATGCGCGCAATTATTTGGGCTGAAAAAAAAATGCATGAACGTGGATTTGAAAAAATTTGGCTTCAGCCGGTAATGGTCCCTAAATGGAAACGTGGTAATACAGAGATAGGATTCATTTCCAAATCTGCTAAAAATAATGGAAGAAAATTAAATATAACCGCACTTGGCGGAAGTATTGGCACTCCCATAAATGGAATTACTGCAAATGTAATAGAAGTTAAAAATTTTGATGAATTAAAAGAAAAGAGCGCAAATGCCAAAGGAAAAATTATTTTCTTTAATCGCCCATTTGATCAAGGTTTAGTAAATACTTTTGAAGGTTATGGTAAAGCGGTCGATCAAAGGTCCCGTGGTTCTATTGAAGCAGCTAAATATGGTGCTGTGGCAACTATTGTAAGATCTGTTACCTCAAAAAATGATAACATACCTCATACCGGTGTAATGCAATATGATACTCTTTTCCAAAAGATTCCAAGCTGCGGCATTGGAGTTCAGGATGCTGATTTTCTGAGTAATCAACTTAAAGAAGATCCGAATTTGGAAGTTACATTAAAAATGGATTGTGATAATTTACCTGAAGTACAATCATATAATGTTATTGGAGAAATAACTGGTTCAGAATTCCCAAATGAAATTATTGTTGTAGGCGGACATTTTGATAGCTGGGATAAGGGATGCGGTGCACATGATGATGGTGCACCTTGCATTCAAACAATGGAAGTTTTGGATTTAATTAAAAGAGCTGGATTGAAACCTAAAAGAACTATCCGATGTGTTTTATTTATTAATGAAGAAAATGGTTCGCGTGGTGGTATTGTATATGGTAATTATGCAGCCCACTCTGATGAAATACATATTGCAGCTATAGAATCTGATCGCGGAGCTTTTACACCAAGAGGATTTTCAGTTACAGCGGATTCAACTATTATACAAAGGATGCAGAGTTGGCTTCCATTATTAAATATGGCACATATCGATTGGATAAGACCGGGAGGAAGCGGAGTTGATGTCTCATATATTAAAAATACAAAAGCACTACTTGGTTATGTACCGGACGACCAGCGATATATGGATGTTCACCATTCAGATAATGATACTTTCGATACTGTCCACCCTCGAGAAATGCAATTAGGAACAGCGGCAATTACAATAATGGCATTATTACTAAGTAACGAATTATAAAAAGACCCGTCCACCAATTAGCGGGCGGGTTATAATTTTAATTATTGTTATCTCCTTTTTTCAATTTTTCGTTCTGTACTGCTTTTATCTTTTCTTTCATCCCTTTGTACTACTCTAGGTTTATTCGTTTGAGATGTACTCTTCCTTTCTGTTACCTCTCTTTTTGGTTCAGATGATTTATATGTTCTTTCATTTCTTGTTTCAATTTTTGTTTCAACTTTATTTCTGACATTATCTCTATCTGATTTAATTTCACGTTCACTAGAATATTTTGGAATGTTAACATCTATTTTTTCTCTTTTGAAATCTTTTTGATAATCTTTATCCGGAACATTTTCACGTGATTTATTAATTGGCTTTGTATCTTTATCCCTTGATGAATTTAACACTCTTTCATTAAATACTGCATCATTTTTATAAACAATTTTATCTCGTTCAATAGATAAATTCTTATCACCGCGTTTTACTTCAATATTACTTTTTGATCTATATTTTTCAATTTCACGTTCATTTGGACGGTAATTATAAATACGATCTGAATCAGAATTTCTACTCTTTTCATATTTACCATAATCATCAACTTCATAAATATCTCTTTCAGAAATTCTATAACCGGCTTTTCTTTCTACATAATTTCTATCGATTCCTCGATTTATAATTCTGCCTCTATCGTATAAATAATTATTGCGGTATTTAGTTCTTTCAAAAATTCTATTATTTAGATGTGAGCCAACGATATAATAATTCAATCTATCATGACAGAAATGATCATATCCAACAAAATTCCAGTAACTATAATGTGAATTCCAGTTTATTGAAAAATGGATCCCAAAATCGACTGTAAAATGAGCGTATGGAGGTAGTGGAGCCCAACCAATATAAACATCATCATATCTCCATTCTACCCATGATGGTCCCCACTCATAATCAGGAATCCAAATCCAGCCATAGTAATCATCATAGAACCACCTTCCATAATGATAAGTAGCCCATCCATAAGGTTCATAAGAATCCCAATACCAACCATGTCTAGTCCAACTCCATCTACCGTATGAATATGGTCTCCAATCACGATCAATATGCAGTGGACGCCATACTATAAGGTCTCCATCAAAAACTATCCATTCGCCATAAGGTTGAAGCGATGAATAAAAAAATTCTAAATTCATTGAAATATTAATTGGCTTTGCATTTATTTCATTTAATGCAAGAAATATAAAGATCGTGAATAATAACATCATTTTCTTCATGGCAATTCTCCTTTTTGTTTAATATATAAAAGACAATTGTTATGCCATGGTTTTCTATATAAATTCATCATTTTTTTAACTGTTATAATATTATAGTGTTTACTTTTTTATACATAATCTAAACTTCATAATACATTAATTGAATCCAATAACTCTATTTGGCATCAAATAGACATAATTCAGGAGGTAAATTGACAAGTAAAGTGTTTGAAATATTAGATAAAAATGGTTTGTCTTACCAAGATTACTTCAACTTATTCGAAAAGAATCGAAATCAAAACTTAAATTCATCGTCTACTGAAGAAGAAATTGTAAGAATTAATAATATCAAATTAAATTATCAAAGAAGTTTAAGAATACATAAAACATATAACCCAAGTGAAAAAATAATTGATACAATAAAACAAATTGTTTCGCCACAAATTTGGATGATTATTTCAGAAAACTGGTGTGGTGATTCTGCTCAAAATATTCCTTACATAATAGAATTTGTAAAACATAATCCTCTTATAGAAATCAAAATGATTCTTCGCGATCAAAATCCAGATATTATGGATGAATATCTTACAGATGGTAATTTAAGGAGTATACCAAAATTAATTGCATTTGATATTGATGGTAATGAAATTTTTCAATGGGGACCTCGTCCAAGATCAGCAAATAATTTAGTAGCTAATGCAAAAAAGGAAGGGATACTAAAAGAAGAATATATGAAATTGCTTCATAAATGGTATGCAAATAATAAAGGAGAAGAATTAGAATCTGAATTATTAGAGTTGATTACCGAAAATATCTTTACAAATAATTGAAGTGATAAATTATTTTTATTGTTGAATTTATACTTTCGCCATTTTGCTTTGATGGATTGAATTTTGTTTTTAATAATGCAGATTGTAGTGCTTCATCGCAACCATAACCGATCCCTTTAATAACTTTTGTATCTGTTACAAATCCATTTATATCAACTTGAGCTTCAACAATAATTTGACCATTAAGTTTTAATCTTTTGGCTATATCAGGAACTATGAAATTTGCATTTATACTTTTAATACCATAAACCGGATAAGCACACTCTTCATAATCACAATTTATAGATGCTATATTGTAAATGCTTGTATAATAATTTTCTTCATTATTCTTTTTAATCTCTTCTTGTTCTAAATTAAGCTGTGGTTTTTCAATTATTAGATTATTCTTTGCAATTAAAGTCTTATCAAATATTATAAATTCAACATTTATAGTTAAACGAGCATCTGCCGGTACTCCATCTTTTAGCCCCGGAATAAATTTGGTTTTCTTAACAGCTTCCTGAGCAGCTTCATCACAACCGAGACCAATACCTTTTATTACTTCAGTTCCTTTTACTTCACCTAAAGAATCAATTGAAGCTATTAAAATTACTGTCCCTTCCAAACCATAGAGTAGAGCATGTTCCGGGTAAACTAATAGATCTTGTATTACTTGCATTCCACCAATTGGTACTGGACAGATATCAACATCACAAATTAATTCTATTTTTTTCTTTTCTAAAACTTGCTGTTGTCTGTTTCCGGTTGAATATAGAGCAGTTGTTGGAGAGAATAACGGATCGTATTCAAAATTTTCACTGCTAATATAAAATCCATTCTCATATTTGATTATTTCTTTAAGTGCTCCATTTTCAAAATATATTCTATGTAGTCCTTCTTTAACTCCTTCTTTAACAGAATACTCTTCTTTTACCAATCCGCTTTCATAAAATTCCCTGACAACACCATTGACTATTCCATTGCTGTAATTAAGTTCTGACTTCAAATTTCCATTCGGATAATAGAAAATTGATGGTCCATCTAAAATTGAATTTACATAGGAAATTTCTGCTCGAATAGTTCCATCGGGGTAATAACTTCTTGAAATTCCATCTTGAGCATAAATAAATGGTATTTGCGAAATTGTTATTAGTATAATTAGAATTTTTCTATACATAGAATAAAAAATGAAGTGTGTTAATCTGTTAAGATATTAAATAGAATTCTTTAAATATTATTTTAATTTTAGTTCCTTTTCCTTTTTCACTTTCAACACTTATTTCCGCATTATTTATTTCACTATACTTTTTAACTAAAGCTAATCCAAGACCATTACCATCAAAGCGGCGTGTATAACCTCTATCTTCTTGACTAAATGCATCAAAAATATAAGGGATGTATTCTTTTGCTATACCAATTCCAGTATCAGTAACTTCAACTATTATATTGTTATAAATTCTTTCAATCTTAATATCAATTGTACCTTCATTAGTATATTTAATGGCATTATCTATAAGATTAGCAAAGATTTGACTGAGACTATATTCATCAGCTACAATTAGTGAATCGCCGGCATTATTTTTCAGATTTAGTATTAATCCTTTAGACAAAGCTTCATTATTATATTCTCTATATAATGGTTCTAATATTTTATGATGAATGTCAATAGGACGTTTTTGAGGTTCATATGTGCCGGTTTGCAGTTCAGACATATTAAGTATCATATCTACTGTCCTAATAATCCTTTTGCCGGCACTATCTAAACTGGTAAAATACTGAGCAAGACTTTCATTCTTGGCTTCATCTAATTCATCTTTAATTAGATTTGTAAAGTTTAGAATAATATTAAGAGGTGACCTTATTTCATGAGACATTTGTGCAAGGAATTCAGATTTGAGTTTATTTGCTGTTTCAGCTTTTTCTTTTGCAATTAATAATTCTCTACGATTATTCTCTCTTTCTTCTTCTTGTTTTTTCTTTTCAGTAATATCGACCTTGACTGCCACGTAATTTGTAATATTTCCTTTTGAATCTTTGATTGGTGATATTGATGCAGATTCCCAAAATAGTTCCCCATTTTTCTTTTTATTTAAAAAATCACCATGCCATACTTTACCAGAGCTTATATCATTCCACATACCTTTATAAAAGTCATTGGGCATAAAGCCAGATTTGAGTATACTAGTTTTTTTCCCTTTTACTTCATCCAAAGTGTAACCAGTTAATTCAGTAAATTTTGGATTTACATACTCAATAATTCCATCCGCATTTGTAATAACTACTGTTGATGGATTTTCTTCTATCGCCTTGGATAATTTTGTTATCTGTTCATAGGTCATTTTTCTTTCTGTAACATCGCGTAATGATCCTTCAATACCAATTACTTTTCCTTTTTCATTTTTTATTAGATGAGTATTAACGGATGTATATATAATCTTGCCATGCTTTGTTTTTAAACGCACTTCATAATCTACAACTTCGCCTTTCTCTTTCAATATCTGCATTAGTTTTATTCTTTCTTCAGGATCATAATAAAATTCTATTATCGATTTTCCTATTAACTCATCCGGTCTAAAGTCGGAATATCTGTGAATTGAAGGACTAATATCTGTAATAATTCCATTGGTATCAGCTTGATAAAAAATATCCTGAACATTCTCAAAAATATTACGGTATTTTTTTTCGCTTATTCTTAATGCTTCCTCATTTAATTTTCTTTGTGTAATATCTCTTATTATTAATTGAACAGATTTTTTATTGTTATACAACAAAGGCATAGCTGCTACTTCAACATCAATAACATTTCCATTTAATTGAATAAATTTTTCTTCAACAACCGGTACAAATTCCCCTTTCATCATTTTAGTAACACGTTCCAGAACCAGAGGAACGGAATCTGGATGTACAAAAGTCATAGGCGATAAGCCAAGTATATCTTCTTTTGTTTTACCGCCAAGAAGATCAACCGCTGCGTTATTAACAAATACAATTTTATTTTCAGTATAAACCCCAATAGCATCCGGAGACAAGTTGACTAATAACCGGTACCGTTCTTCACTATCTCTTAAATCATTCTCAATTATATTTCTTGAAAGAATACTTCCTATTGTATTAGCGGCAATAAATAATGCAGATATTTCCGCATCACTCCATATTCTTTCAGTTTCGCAATCATCAAATCCAATAAATCCCCAATAATTCCCTTGGACAAAAATTGGAACTAAGAGTAATGACAAGATGCTCTGTGATTCCATTAGTAATTTTATATTCTCAGGGAAATTTTTAACTAAACTTTTTATTTCCTTGCCGCTGGATAATATTTCATACCAGCCAGGGGAAATATCTTCATAAGATAAATTTTGTAGTTCAGGATTATCTATTTGAACTGATACTTTGCCGTTTGTCCATTCATATTTTTGACTCATTAGTTTTTTTGAATTGCTAAGATCAATATGATTTTCAAAAATATATACCCTACTTACATTAGAAGATAAGCCTAAAATTGATAATACTCGGTTAATACCATCATCTAAATTTGAGCTAACTACAAGTATTTCTGCAAGTTTTGCAACACCTTCTAACAGTTTATCTTTCATTTTTAATTTTTCATAAGTTTCTTTCATTTCAGTAATATTTCTATATACACCTTGGAATGCTAATTCTCCTTTCCAATTAACCTTCGTAACACTTGCTTCAATATCAATGATGCGGCCATCTTTAGTTACTGCTTGCATTTCATACTTAGATTTGTTTGGTGAATTTTCAATACCAACTGATATTTTTTCTGTTATAAGATTTTTACTAGATGGTGCAACTATTTGCATAATGTTAAAATTATCATTCAGCACTTCTTCTTTTGTGTATCCGAATAAATTTAACCACGCTGAATTTACTAGTAATAATTTTGTGCCCCTTAAAACATAAATTGGATCGAGAGATGTTTCAATTAACGATTTGTAAGATTCCTCACTTGATTTTAATGCATCTTCAGCATTTTTTTGTTCTGTTATATCTTTAGCTAGAGCAATTATTACATCTTTATCATAATACTTACCTTTAAACAATCTTACATTCTTCGGAAATATAACTCCGTTTTTCTTTTTACCCCAGAACTCAAATTCTTGTTTTATTCCTTTAAATGCCTTCTTTATTTTTTTAGATATTTCATATAGATCATTTTTACCGGGTGCAGAAAGGAATTCCGGAGTTTTACCAATAAAATATTCACGAGGATATCCATACATATCTTCAGCACCTTTATTCACATCTATAAATTTCCCATCTTTATCCTGAATATAAATAGCTTCCAGTACCGAATTAAATAATCCTTTGTAATTTTGTTCATTCTGCAAAAGTTTTTTTTCTGCAATCTTTTTCTCTGTTATATCTTCAATTATCCCTTCATAATATTTTGTTTTTCCTTTATCGTCTCTAATTGCTCTAGCATATTCTCTTACATAACCAACTGAATTATCTTTTTTAAGCCATATTGATTCATAGTCAATTACTTCACCTTTCTTTTCAATTTCTTTTACAAATTTTTGTCGCGGATATTTTTTATGAAGACCTTCACGGTTCAAATTTCGTTTTGATATTTCTTTGAAAGATTTGAATCCCAATATTTTTAGTAAAGCTGGGTTTGCACTTAATATTTTTCCATCCGGTGTAGTTTGATAAAGCCCGATAGGCAGATGTTGGAATAAATCTTGGAAGTGATAATTATTTTTTTTCTCATTCTGCTTTGATTTGACATCAATTATTAATAAAACAATAAAAAGTTTTCTTTTAGTTGATAGTACATTATTCAGTGGTTGTATAAATATTTTATAATTAAATGATTTTTCCCCTTCATATAGAGTAACATCATCTATAAAGTGATTATTCTTTTTAATGTGAGTTCTTATTTTTTTTATTATACCATCATCATTTGTATTTATAATATCACAAAAATTTTTGGTAAGGATTTTCTTAAGTGGTAAGAATACTGCTTTGCAGAAACTTTTATTACAAAATAAAATATTAAGATTATGATCGGAAATTGATATAGGAAGTGAGATATTTTTCAATACCTCTGTATAAACTTCATATCCAAAATTATTATTTAAGGATTTACCCATTAATCTTAATCTTTCAATATTACTTTATAAAGTAAAGGAAAATTGAATTCAAAACAAGTTGGAATTATAAAATGTTTAATAATAAGTTGTTATAAGTATTTGCATATAATCTTAACTAATTACAAAAATAGGAACTATGATAATTGCAATGTAGTTATTAAGGATAAAAAAACCGGTTGAGTGTTTTAAAGTTAATGTGCGAATCAATTTCTTATTCGCACTTTTTTATGGGAATTAAAAATTTCTTCCAAAGTATTGAAGATATGAAACAGATATACATTACATCAGTTAAGAAAAACATTTATTACAAAATTGTTAGAGCATGGGATGCCGATCCATACAGTAAAAGCATTGGCTGATCACACAAACATTAGTACAACGTTGAGTTATTATGCATCGGTGAATATTAAAAAGGTACGTGATGAGATGAATTCGCTCGGGATTTTCAGGGACAATAAAAGACTAGCCGGGTGAATTAAAATAAAAAAGCCCTAATACGTTACGTAAAAAGGCTTTTTTTGTGGGAGCTAATGGATTCTCCCTAAGGGATGCCCTTGGCAGAACCAATGACCCCTCTCTCCGACTTTGTTGGAGTGCTTTAAAAAATGCATCTTTTCTAAATAAAAAAATCCTTATAACTTGCTTTGTTATAAGGATTAGTAATCGTGGGAGCTAATGGATTCGAACCAATGACCCTCTGCTTGTAAGGCAGATGCTCTGAACCAGCTGAGCTAAGC
>CAYXKL010000109.1:0-9024 GCA_964464825.1 uncultured Melioribacter sp.
GTTTTCAAGATTATCTACTTCAATTGCTTCGTAATTTTCATTTTCTGGGACAAGAAAAACTCTTCCGTCATCAATTAAATATCTTTTCATTGTTGCTTCATCGCCAATTAGCGCAACTATAATTTCACCGTTCACTGCTTCTTTTTGCGGCTGGATAATTACAAGATCGCCTTCTAAAATTCCGGCGTTGATCATACTATCACCGCGTACTTTAAGACCAAAGCATTCAGTATGATTTTTTAATAAATTTTTATCGATTGAAAAATTTCCTTCGATATTTTCCTGGGCAAGAATTGGTGAACCGGCGGCAACTCTTCCTACAACGGGAATTTCAATTACATTATTTTCTTTTTGAATTGGATTATTATTAACAACAAGGGAAAGAGTACGGCTTAAATTACTTTCGTTATTTAAAAATCCTTTTTTAACTAGAGCATCAATATGCCGTTTAACTCCAAAAGTGCTTACGATATTGAATTTTTTACCAATCTCTCGGTAAGTTGGGGGGTAACCGTTAAAATCCACATATTCTTGAATAAAGCTGAGGATTTCTTGCTGACGGTCGGTTATTTGTAATTTTTTCATAGTAGTGCTCTTTTGTTCACTGTAAATATAGTGAACACGTGCACTATTTGTCAAGTGGGTGAACAATAATTTTTTATATAAAAAAAGAAGCCCTAAATGGGCTTCTTTTAAATACGTTTATAGAATAAGAGAAAATTCAATCTATATAAGTCATCCAGCCATAGCGGTCAGGAATTTTTCCATACTGAATGCCGGTAAGTTCTTCGTAAAGTTTTAATCCAAGCTCACCGGGTTTTGTATCACTGAACATCAATATTTTATCTTTATACTTTAACCGGCTTACAGATGAAATTACAGCAGCAGTACCAGCACCAAATACTTCAAGTAATTCACCTTTATCATAAGCAGAGACAACTTCATCAATTGAAATTAAACGTTCAGAAACATTATAACCCCAATCTTTTAGTATTTGAAGAACAGATAATCTTGTTATGCCCGGAAGAATAGAACCGGTAAGTGCCGGTGTTGCAACTTCATTTTTGAATTGAACAAAAATGTTCATCGCTCCTACTTCTTCAATATATTTTAATTCAATTGCATCGAGCCAAAGAACCTGGCTGTAACCTTCTTTCTTTGCTTCAACTTGTGCGGCTAAACTTGCAGCATAATTACCGGCAGCTTTTGCTTCACCGGTTCCTTTGCGTACTGCTCGAACATATTTATCCGTAACCATTATTGGTACCGGTTTAAAACCTTCTGGATAATAAGGACCAACCGGGCTGAGCATAACAATTAGTTTGTACTGATCTGATGGACGTACACCAAAACATCCTTCGGTTGAAATCATAAATGGTCGGATATACAAAGAATATCCGGGTCGTGATGGAATCCAATCACGATCAATACTAACAAGTTCAAGTATCTTCTGCAATAATAAATCTTTGTCAACTTCAGGCATGCTCATTCTGCTTGCCGATCTGTTAAACCGTTCTACATTTTTTTCCGGACGGAAGAGAGCAATTTTGCCATCAACTTGTTTGTATGCTTTCAATCCCTCGAATATTGCTTGTCCGTAATGGAACACCATTGCAGCCGGACTTAAACTTAGATTTTCTAATTTTTTAATTACAGGTTTTTGCCATCCGCCAGACGATGTGTTAAAATCCATTTCCAAAATGTGATCGGAAAAAATCTTACCAAAGACAAGATTTTCTGGTAAATCCACTTTTGATTTTTTTGTTGCTTGTTCTATTATTATTTCATTCATGATATACCACCTTCTATTTTTGAAGGGTTTATTAATAATTCAATTACTTACCTTGCATTTATAAAAAAAATAAACTTATATCGCAATAGAAAAGATTTTATATTTATTTATTAATTAAAATTATAAAGAAAATGATTTTTAAAAAATTAGGACTTGCGGTTACATTTTCTCCAAATGCAGAAGCGCTTCTTAAAGCCACAAAGAGATTACAAGATTTATTTGAATCTCAACTTTGTTTAATTCACGTAGGTGAAAAGAGCAAAAGTTCAGAATCGCAAATGTTGACCATGCTTAAGAGTGCCGGGATTAATGAAAATTCATATGAATTAGTCTGGCAAACCGGTGAACCCTCCAAAGTAATCATCAACACTTGTTCATCAAAAGGAGTTGATCTTTTGATAGCGGGTGCTTTAGAAAAAGAATCTATGTTAAAATATTACATCGGCTCTGTAGCTAGGACTATTATGAGAGAAGCCGGTTGTTCTGTTCTAATTTTACCTAAACCGGAACGTGAACTAATTTCATTTAAGAAGTTTTTTGCACTTGTTGAATATTCGGAAATTGGTGAAAATGCTATTCGGAAAGCATATCAATTTGCACTCTTAGAAAAAGCAGAAGAAATTTATTTAATCAAAGAAATTCAAGTCCCGGGTTTAGCTATTACAATTTCAGATGGCAGTACTACTCAAGAAACAGTTAAGAGAAGAACTGATTGGCAGAATGAAGAAGAACTTAAACTAAAAGTTTTTTCGAACGAACTGAAACTCACTGGAATTGAATTGAAAACTGTTTGTCTGTATGGTAAGCATGGTTGGGAATCGAGCAATTATGTTAAGCAGAATAACGGAGATATATTTGTTGTACCATCACCGGCAAAAAAATTAAAATTATTTGATAGAATTTTTCAGCACGATATTGAATTTATTATCAAACAAATACCATGCGCATTGTTAATCATAAAAACAAAAATTTAATTTTCTATGATATTCAAATCGAATGAAATCATTTATTTTTTGTTGAGTATTGGTATTATACTTCTCTTTGGAAGAGGTTTTGGTGAACTCTTTAGAAAATTTAAACAGCCTATCATTATTGGCGAAATTATTGCCGGAATATTTTTAGGTCCAACTGTTTTCGGTAGTATAGCTCCGGATTTATACGCACTTCTTTTTAATTATTCATTATCTGTTAACACTGCATTTTACGGCATAAATTTAGTTGCTTTAGTTTTATTAATGTTAGTTCTGGGATTAGAAATTGATTTAAGTTTAGCACTTACACAAGGTAAAGCTGCATCATTCATTAGTACTCTAGGCGTTTTGTTTCCGTTCATCTTGGGTTTTTCAGTATCGTATTTTTTCCCAAATGTTATGGGAATTAGTAATGATGAAATGAAATTACCCTTCTCATTATTTATCGGTACAGCTCTTTCTATTACAGCATTACCCGTAGTTGCTAAAACTTTAATGGACTTAAATTTATTTAAGACTGATACCGGATTATTAATTATAACATCTGCAATGTTTAATGATTTAATAGGGTGGATAGTTTTTTCATTAATAATAGGAATGATAGGACATAGTTTACATCCCCTAGAATTCCATTGGTTAATTATTGCTCTAATTTCTTTTATTCTAATCACATTAGTTATAGGAAGGAAATTAATTAATTACATTATACCAAAACTTGAAAAAATAACTTCGTACCCGGGTGGTATTATAAATTTTATTTTTGTGTTAGGACTATTATTTGCGTCTATAACAGAATATATAGGTGTTCACGCAATCTTTGGTGCATTTATAATCGGTATTGCAATTGGCGATTCAGTACACTTAAAAGAGGATACTAGAGAAATTATTCAGCAATTTGTAACAAATATATTCGCACCTATTTTTTTTGTTTCAATAGGTTTGAAAATAAATTTTATATCTAATCTTGATCTATTACTTGTATTAATATTCGTATTATTATCTGTCTCCGGCAAAATGGCGGGAAGTTTATTGGGCGCCAAATTAGGCGGCATAAGCAGAGATAAATCAATTATAATTGGAATCGGACTAAATGCACATGGGGCAATTGAAATAATTTTAGGTACAATCGCTTTACAAAATAATTTAATTCAAGAAAAGGTTTTTGTTGCACTTGTTATTATGGCTCTTACTACTTCCATAACAAGTGCACCTTTTATGAATTATTTTGTAAACAGAAGCAAAAAGTATTTACGATTTGTAGATTTAGTTAAAACTGAAAATGTATTTTTCTCGAATGCAGAATCAAAAGATGAATTAATTAAAGAACTTTGTAATAAAATTTCTATTTATCACAAATTGAGTAATGAAAAACTTTTAAGTGAGGTAATGGCACGAGAGGAATTGATTTCAACCGGTTTGGAAAAACACCTTGCAATACCTCATGCAAAAGTAAATGTCCCCAATCCATTAATTGCTGTTGCTATACACAAACAAGGGATTGATTTTGATTCTCTTGATGGGCTTCCGGCTAAATTAATAGTCTTACTGGTAACGCCAAAAAATGATCCGGAATTACAATTAAAACTATTAGCGGAAATTTCAAAAACATTATGTGATATTGAAAAGATTAAAAAATTAGTTGGCTCAGAAAACGCAACAGAATTTGTAATTAATCTCAAACAACTTTCTTAGTTTAAAGTAACTAATTTTCAATTTGTTATACTTATGAAATTTGTACAGCTAGTCGGTAAAAAAATATTGGATTTTTTTCAAGAGAGCGGACAAATATTCCGGCTATTATTCGAAATATTTAAATACACACCATCATTAATTAAGAATAGAAAAAATTTTATATATCAAATGGAACACATCGGTGTAAATTCAATACCGCTTGTGTTAATTATCGCAATTTTTACCGGTGCAGTAGCGGCTTGGCAAGCTGCATATCAGTTAAAAGGAATTGCACCTCTTTCTTTTTTAGGAGCTGCAACAAGCAGAGCAATTATTACTGAACTTGGTCCAGTGCTGACAGCTATTGTTATTGCCGGTCGTGTTGGTGCTTCTATTGCAGCCGAGCTTGGCTCTATGAAAGTTACAGAACAAATTGATGCTTTGGATACAATGGGAATTAGTCCCGTTAAGTTTTTAGCCACACCACGTTTTTTTGCATCAATCACAATGATGCCCATTTTAATTGTTTTTGCAAATGCTGTTTCTATTATCGGGGCATATTTCATTTCTAATTTATTTCTTGGTGTTTCTTTCAATGTTTTTTTTGAATCAGTTCGGAGATATTTTTTGTTGAATGATCTCTTGTTTGGAATTGTAAAGGGAATCTGTTTCGGTGGAGTAACATCATTGCTCGGTTGTCATATTGGTTTTAGAACAGAAGGTGGTGCAGAGGGTGTCGGCTTTTCTACAATAAGATCTTTTGTTTTGAGCTCAGCTCTAATTTTAATTTTAGATTATATTTTATGGACATTGATCTTTTGATTTACATCCGATAATATTTTTATGAAAATTTCTAAAATTCTCTTCGATTACATTCTTGCCATTATTATAATCATAATAAGTTTACCTATACAAATAATAATGTCATTTTTGCTTTTGATTAAACTGAGAGAGTTCCCGATATTTATTCAAGAAAGAGGACTCACATTATCAAACAGAAGATTTATGATGTTGAAGTTCAAAACAATTAAGTCAAATATTCAGTCGCAAAATATCAAACAAAAATTTTTATCATCAATTAATCCTGAATTATTAACTAAGCTTACTTATTTCATACGTAAAAAGGGATTGGATGAATTACCGCAACTCTTCCAAGTTCTAACCGGAAAGATGAGTTTAGTTGGTCCGCGCCCATTAATGTTGGAAGACTTAATCTTTATGAAAAATAATTACCCTAGAGAATATGAGATGAGAAATCAATTAATGGTTAAACCGGGAATTACGGGTTTATGGCAGTTATATGGTAATAAAAATTCCGGTATAGAAGATTTATTAAAATATGATATTGAGTATAATTCAAAACAATCATTTTTGTTGGATTTTAAAATCATTTTAACAACTTTCATCTATATTTTTATTTCCCAAAAGGTTTTTGATGATTGATATGAATTTTAAAGTCAGTCATGAAATTTCTTCTAATATTATAAGTTCTATTATCAGATTATATTAATTATTTACTGAACCATTTTTGATTTTTGAAAAATTGAAAAGAAAATTCACTTGCATAAGAAATTATATGCATCTATTTTGCATAACAAATAGAAGCTGATTATCGCATTTAAATGATGATATCAATTTCGGGTATGGATGTAATAATTAAATCTTCCTCTTTTGCCTCAAAAAAAAATCTTACTTATAGTTTGATAAAGAGACTACATAACAAGTTTATTCAATCATATTCATCCATTCAACTAATTAATAATACAACCAACCAATAGTGGGGCATTTATGTCTGAATTCGTAAAGAACTTAATGGCTCAAGTGAAAGCAAAAAACCCGAGTGAGCCCGAATTCCATCAAGCAGTTTATGAAGTAGTTTCATCATTAGTGATTGTTCTAGAAAAACATCCTGAATACCGTAAGGAAAAAATTCTTGAAAGAATAATTGAACCTGAACGTGTTATAATGTTCAGAGTACCATGGGTTGATGATCAAGGTGAAGTTCAAATTAACAGAGGTTTCAGAATTGAAATGAACAGCGCTATCGGTCCGTACAAAGGCGGTTTAAGATTTCACCCTTCAGTAAATTTAGGCATTTTAAAGTTCCTCGCTTTTGAACAAGTATTCAAAAATAGTTTAACAACATTACCAATGGGCGGTGGTAAAGGCGGCAGTGATTTTGATCCTAAAGGAAAAAGTGATGCTGAGGTGATGCGTTTCTGCCAAAGTTTTATGAATGAACTTTTCAGACACATCGGATCCAATACAGATGTTCCGGCTGGAGATATTGGTGTTGGCGGAAGAGAAATTGGCTATTTATTCGGTCAGTATAAAAAACTACGCAATGAATTTACTGGCGTTCTAACCGGTAAAGGTTTGAATTGGGGCGGTTCGTTAATTCGTCCAGAAGCTACCGGTTACGGTTCTGTTTATTTTGCTGCAGAAATGTTAGCTACTAGAAATCAGACTCTTGAAGGGAAAAAATGTCTAGTCTCGGGTAGCGGCAATGTTGCTCAATATACAGTTGAAAAAATTCTTGCTCTAGGCGGAAAAGTGTTAACACTTTCAGATTCAAACGGTTATATTTATGATGAAGCTGGTATTGATCATGAAAAATTAAAATTTGTAATGGACTTGAAAAATGTTAGAAGAGGTAGAATAAAAGAATATGCTGATAAATTTAAATCTGCTCTATATACACAAATAGATAATAATGCTGATTATAATCCTTTATGGAATCATAAAGCAGATTGTGCATTCCCATCCGCAACTCAAAATGAAATTAACGGAAAGGATGCCGCTAATTTATTAAAGAATGGTATTTATGTAGTAAGTGAAGGTGCAAACATGCCTTCTTCAATTGAAGCTATCGAACAATTTGTTGATGCTAAGATTCTTTATGGTCCTGGCAAAGCTGCAAATGCCGGCGGTGTTGCAACCTCTGGTTTGGAAATGGCACAAAACAGTATGCGTTATTCATGGACACGCGAAGAAGTTGATAACCGTTTGCACATGATTATGAAGAGTATTCACAAAACATGTGTTGATACTGCAGAAAAATATGGAACACCCGGGAATTATGTTAACGGTGCAAATATAGGCGGATTTGTAAAAGTTGCAGATTCGATGCTTGATCAAGGAATTGTATAAATCCATCCTCTAAAATGGGGCGCTTTGACGCCCCATTTTTTTATAGAATTATAATCCCTGAATGATTAGTTTATAATTCAAGAGATAGAAATATATATGCATTCTCAGTTAATAAAATTTAATAAAGAATTAATCGAAAAAAGTCGCTATTCAAAGTTTCAGGATTTTCATAATCTGATGCAGTACCGTATCCGCGATATACTGCTCGTATCAAGTCTTTATGATTCTTACATCTTTGAAGAGGATAACCGTTTGTATGAATTGATACGGCAAGAATACCAGGGATTAAATTTAAGTCACTCACCTGAACTTGTTCAAGTCTCTAGCGGTGCAGAAGCATTCAATTTGATTAATGATACAAGACGATTTGATTTAATTATCATAACACTTCACATTGAAGATATGACTGCTATTTCTTTTGCGAAAAAAGTCCGCGAAGCCGGAATTGATATTCCAATTGTTCTGCTCGGTTATGATAATAGAGAAATGATTGATTTGATTGCTACCAAAAATATTTCTGTCTTTGATAAAGTTTTTATTTGGCAAGGGGACTATCGAATTGTTCTTGGGATAATCAAGTACTTAGAAGATAAATATAATATAGATAATGATTCAAAACGTGTTGGTGTGCAATCTATTATTTTAATTGAAGATAATATAAGATTTTATTCATCCTATTTGCCTCTAATTTACACAGTAGTTCTTCAGCAATCGCAAAGTTTAATTTCAGAAGGAATAAATCTTTCTCACAAATTTTTAAGAATGAGGGCAAGACCCAAAATTTTACTCTGTTCCAGTTATGAAGAAGCTTGGGATTATTTTACAAAGTATCAGGAATATATTTTAGGAGTAATTTCCGATATCGATTTTTCAAGAAATGGCTTACCAGATCCGCTGGCTGGAATTTTATTTGCCCAAAAAGTTAAAGAGCAGCAGCCGGATATTCCTATTCTTCTGCAATCAACTGTAAAAGAAAATGAACAATTGGCATCAAAACTAAATGCTTCGTTTCTCTTAAAAGATTCACCAACTCTTTTAGATGATTTGAAAAAATTCATGGTCCAAAATTTCAGTTTTGGAGATTTCGTATTCAAATCAGAAGATGGGAAGGAAGTTGGCCGTGCAAGAAATTTGCGTGAATTGGAAAAACTATTAGCGGTTGTTCCAGAAGAATCAATTGTTTATCACGCATCACGGAATCATTTTTCAAATTGGCTTAAAGCACGTACAGAGTTTTGGCTCGCTCATCAACTACGTCCAAAAAAAGTTACGGATTTTAATTCAACAGATGAACTGAGAAATTTATTGATCGATTCGGTTCGTGAATTCAGAAAATCTCGTCAAATTGGTGTAATATCAGATTTCAATAAAAATACTTTTGATTCTTCAACTGCATTTGCACGAATTGGAGGAGGTTCTTTAGGCGGTAAAGCGAGAGGA
>CAYXKL010000110.1:0-8947 GCA_964464825.1 uncultured Melioribacter sp.
TTGCTAAGGTGCCTATAATGATTGACTCTTCTAAATGGAGTGTTATTGAAGCCGGATTAAAATGTTTACAAGGAAAAGGTATTGTAAATTCAATTTCATTAAAAGAAGGTGAAAATGTTTTTAAAGAGCACGCAAAAAAAATATTAAAATATGGTGCTGCAATTATTGTTATGGCATTCGATGAAGAGGGTCAAGCAGATACTTTTGAAAGAAAGATTAAAATTTGTGAACGCGCTTATAATATCCTGACAAAAGAAATTGGATTTCCACCAGAACAAATAATTTTTGACCCCAATATTTTTGCAATTGCAACGGGTATAGAGGAACATAATAAATATGCTATAAATTATTTTGAAGCAGTCCGATGGATAAAAAAGAATTTACCATTAGCAAAAGTAAGCGGTGGTGTTAGTAATGTTTCCTTTTCATTTCGTGGCAACGATGTAATTCGCGAAGCTATGCATTCTGTTTTTTTGTTTCATGCAATTGAAGCCGGAATGGATATGGGAATTATTAATGCCGGTCAATTAGCAGTATATGATGAAATTAATAAAGAATTATTAGAACGAGTTGAAGATGTTATTCTAAATAGACGGCCCGACGCAACAGAAAGGTTAGTAGAATATGCAAATACTACTACAAAAGAAATTAAAGTAAAAACTAAAGGAGATGAATGGAGAAATTATTCTATTGAAGAAAAATTAAAGTATGCTCTTGTTAAAGGATATATTGAATATTTAGATGAAGATTTAGAGGAAGCAAGAAAAAAATATTCAGCTCTTCAAATTATTGAAGGACCATTAATGGATGGAATGAATCACGTTGGTGATTTGTTTGGGTCCGGGAAAATGTTTTTACCTCAAGTAGTTAAAAGTGCACGTGTTATGAAGAAAGCCGTCGCATTATTAGAAGCCTATCTCCCAACCTCTTTTAGAAAACAAGAATTAAAGCCAGAAGAAATGGATTCTACCCCTCTATTCGAAGATAGACAGAGTCGAACAGCGACTATTTTACTTGCAACTGTTAAGGGGGATGTGCATGATATAGGAAAAAATATAGTTGGTATAGTTCTCGGTTGCAACAATTACAACGTAATTGATTTAGGAGTAATGGTACCTTCGGAAAAAATATTATCTACAGCAGTAGAAAAAAATGTTGATATTATAGGCCTTAGCGGATTAATAACACCCTCTTTAGATGAAATGGTTCATATTGCAAAAGAGATGGAAAAACTAGGTTTAAATATTCCTCTTCTCATTGGTGGTGCTACAACATCAAGAATACATACAGCTGTAAAAATTGCACCCGAATATTCAAATCTAACTATA
This sequence comes from uncultured Melioribacter sp., assembly GCA_964464825.1. Taxonomy (GTDB): domain Bacteria; phylum Bacteroidota; class Ignavibacteria; order Ignavibacteriales; family Melioribacteraceae; genus DYJK01. Next base: position 1,329 of record CAYXKL010000110.1, read on the forward strand.
CATGTTCTTGATGCATCCAAAAGTGTTAGTGTAGTAGGTAATATTTTAAGTAATAATAATTCTTATTCTCAACAAATAAAAAATGAGTATGAAAGTATCCGTGTAGATCATTCAAAAAGGCAATTAGTAAAAGAATTTGTAACAATAGAAAAAGCCCGTGAAAATAAATTGAAAATTGATTGGTCCAATTATTCTATAACAAAACCGATAAAATCAGGAATCACTTTATTTAAAGAATATCCTCTTGATCAAATAAAAAATTATATTGATTGGACACCATTCTTTTTAACTTGGGAATTAAAGGGACGTTACCCTGATATTCTTGAAAACAGAAATTATGGGACAGAAGCACAAAAACTTTATAATGATGCAAATAAGCTCCTTGATAAAATAATTAATAATAAATCAATTCAAGCAAATGCGGTTATAGGAATTTTCCCAGCAAATTCAATTGAAGATGATATTGAAATTTATACTGATGAAAATCGTAATGGTATTTTAGCAATATTAAGAACAATCAGACAACAATCAGTTAAATCTAAAGGGATTCCAAATATTGCATTATCAGATTTTATAGCACCTAAAGAAATTAATAAAAAAGATTATATCGGCATGTTTGCATTAACAACCGGCATCGGAATAGAAAAGATTATAGAACAGCTCGAAAGAGATCATGATGATTATAATATCATTATGATTAAAGCAGTAGCTGATCGCTTAGCCGAGGCTTTTGCCGAACATCTTCATGAAAAAGTTAGAAAGGAAATTTGGGGTTATGCGGTAAATGAAAATTTATCTTACCAAGAATTAATCGACGAAAAATATATGGGGATTAGACCAGCGCCCGGTTACCCGGCACAACCTGATCATACTGAAAAACTTACTATATGGAAATTACTAGATGTTGAAAAAAATATTAATATTTATTTAACAGAAAGTTTGGCTATGTATCCGGCAGCATCTGTATGCGGATTATATTTCGCACATCCGGAATCAAAATATTTCAATGTCGGCAAAATTGGTAAAGATCAGGTAGATGATTATAGAAAGAGAAAAGGAATTAGTATGAAAGAGGCTGAACGTTGGTTACGACCATTATTAAACTACGATGAAAGTGAATAAATATTTTTAATAATGAAATAATTTTATGACAAAAAAAATTTACCGCACCGGGGCTATTGGTGCATTAATGGATGAATACGAACGAGCCGCTTCAGATCTAAAAGTTTTAATTGATAATTTACCACTAGATAAATTTGTAAAAATATTTGATCCGAACACTATGGATGAAGACTGTCGTTCTATTTTATCAATTATGAAACATGTTATTGCTTCCGGTTATGGTTATTCAAATCAGATTAGAATATTTTTAGGAATTGTCACAATAATCCCAGAATACAAAATCGAAACACCTCATGATGCAATACACGCACTAGATAAATTATTAACATATACTGCCAAAACTATTGAAGGTCATTGGAATATGACAGAAAACCAAATTATTGCAACCAGATGCGAGACGAAATGGGGATGTTATGACATAGAAATGATGTTTGAGCATGCAATAGTTCATATACTAAGACATAGACACCAAATTGAGAAATTTATAGTAAATGATTAATAATAAAAGTGAAGTATATCACTTTATAACTATAAATTCTTGTTTTATTAAAAGTAAATATTAATATTTATAGTAGAATAAATTAAATAATAATAGCCGGGATAATTATGAGATATTTAAATTCCAATAATCGTTTTCTTAATATAATAGCACTAATAATATTCACTTTCATTTCTTTCTTATTTATTTCCAGTTGCATGGAAGAACCTAATCTTCCAATTAATCATAAAAGTACAATTGAACCGCAAAACCAAAAAATAATTCTTAGTAAAGATAATCCTCTAATTCAAGCAGTAATATCTGTTCAAAATAAAATTACAGCTCAGTTGATGAAAAATTCAGAGATTATTGGAACAGCTACTGGTTTAACAGAAGATGAAACTAATCCAGCTATATTAGTACTATTAAAAGATTCAAAAAAATCAAATAGAGAACTTGGTATTCCAAATGATGTTGATGGTATACCGGTAAGAGTAATAGTTACTGGTGAAATAAGAGCCATGGCCGGTCATACATCAAAACAAACAGCACCTATTCAGCTTGGGACCTCCGGTGGATGGGGATACGACCTTGCTAATGGTTACTGCTGCGGAGGTACTTTAGGGTCCTTAATAACAGACGGCAATAAAAAATATATTTTAAGTAATTATCATGTTCTTTATGCAGATATTAAAAAAGGTGGTAATAATAGAAAAGCAGTTAAAGGTGATCCAGTTATTCACCCAGGTTTAATTGACGTCGGATGTAATATTAATCAAGCAATTGTAGTTGCTAAATTAATTGCACCTAATAAAGGTGCTAGTTTACCAGCTGGTAATGTAGATGCTGGTATTGCTGTTATAGTTTCTGGACAGGTTAAATCAAATGGAAGTATTTTAGAAATAGGTACTATTTCTGAGAGTACAGTAGCGGCATTTATTGGACAAGCTGTTAAAAAAAGTGGAAGAACAACCGGTTTAACTTTCAGTGAAGTTAAAGCTCTTAATGCTACTGTTAATGTTGCATATGATAATGAATGTGCCGGTGGTGAAGCATTTGTAAAACAGTTTACCGGTCAAATATTAATTAAAAACAAATCAAATAATTTTTTGGATTCTGGTGATTCGGGTTCTTTAATGGTTGAAGATGTTGCTAATAATCCAAGAGCGGTTGGACTTCTTTTTGCCGGTAGTTCAACAATTGCTGTCGCAAATCCTATTGATGATGTATTAAGTTTCTTCGGTCCAACATTCAAAATGGTTGGTAAATAATTGAATTACTTAAGGACCCGTTTCTACGGGTCTTTTTTTTTATGAACCACTTAACTAATAAAAAAATAATTTATTACTTACTTACAATATTCTTATTCACAATATTTTCATTTAATTGTACATCAAATATGAAAAAACAAGAACAAAATAAATTAGATTCTTCAGCTTCTGTGGATTCTTTGTCGTACATAAAAAAAGTCATGCAGCACTATGAAAAAGAGATATTATCTATTAATGGTGTTAAGGGAATCTATATAGGTAAACTGGAAAATGGCCAATACTGTATTGGGGTATTAATGACTGAATCAGATACAGCATCAATTAAGAAAATTCCGAAATCACTTGATGGAATACCGATTTTAATTGAAATGACTGATGAAATTAAACCCATGTAATTTGTATATCAAAATCATCCTCGCATTCATAAAAAACCTTTTATTACGTAAATTGTATTGAATATTAAATTTATCTATTTTCAATTCAATCAAATTTTAATTTCACTATACAACTATATATATAATTCAATTTTATACTGTAATATTATTTTCATACTTATTGGAGGAATTATGTATAAGACCGGATTTAAATTCATAATTATAATTTTATTCCAGTTTATTTCCTTATTTGCACAAGAAATTAACGATCCGCAAATAATTCAAAGAATTAAAAAAGAAGGATTAGAAAATTCAAAAGTAATGGAGTATTTGAGCTACCTAACTGATGTTTATGCACCTCGCTTAACTGCCTCCGAACAATACAAAGAAGCTGGTAATTGGGTAATTTCAAAATTTAAAGAACTTGGATTAGATAATGCTGTGATGGATCCTTTCGTGCTTAAAGGGAGAGAATGGGAATTAAGAAAATTTTACATGGCCATGAAAGAACCTCAATATATGCCTATTATTGGTTATCCCAAAGCGTGGACTTCAGGATTAAATGGTATTGTTGAGGGGACACCCGTATTGATTGATGCAAAAAAAGTTGATGAACTTGATAAGTATAAAGGTAAATTAAAAGATGCTATCGTTTTTATACAAGGTGAACAAGAATTAACAACTTCATTTGAACCTGATGCTGTAAGATATACTGATGAAGAATTAGATGAATTAAAAAAGATGCCGGAACCTGGTGCAAAATCACAGTGGGCAGATAGAATTGCTGAATATACTGCACGAAGGGAATTTCAACAAAAACTAAATGAAATGTTATCAGAAGAAAATGCATTGTTAACTGTTGAACCTTCACGAAGCGGAAGATACGGGACAATTTTTGTTCAAAATGGCGGATCATATCAAAGTAATTCCCCAATGCCTATTCCCCAAATTGTTATTTCTGTCGAACAGTACAATAGAATAGTTAGAATTATAAAAAAAGATATTCCGGTTAAAATAGAAATTGAAGTGGAAGTGGAATCGGAAATTTCTGACTCTTTAGGCTATAATATAATTGCTGAAATACCAGGTACTGACAAAAAATTAAAAGAAGAATTAGTAATGCTTGGTGGTCATTTCGATTCGTGGCATTCCGGAACATCTGCTACAGATAATGCTGCCGGTTGTGCAGTTTCATTGGAGGCAATAAGAATATTAAAAGCTATCGGTGTTAAACCACGTAGAACAATCCGTATTGCTATGTGGGATGCCGAAGAAGTCGGTTTAATCGGTTCACGTGAGTATGTTAAGAAATATTTTTTTAACAGAGACACAAAAGAAAAGAAAAAAGATTACGATAAATTATCTGCCTATTTTAATTATGATAACGGTACCGGAAAAATCAGGGGGATCTATGCTCAAGGTAATGAGGCTGTTGTACCTATATTTGAAGAATGGTTAAAACCATTTAATAATTTAGATGCAAATACTGTAACTATTAGAAATACTAGTGGAACAGACCATCTTTCATTCGATGGTGTTGGGTTGCCCGGATTTCAATTTATTCAAGATGAAATTCATTACGATACAAGAACACATCATTCTAACATGGATGTTTATGATTCAGCAATGAAAGGTGATTTAATGCAATCCGCTGTTATTATGGCATCATTTGTTTATAATGCAGCAATGAGAGATGAAAAACTTCCACGTAAATTTTTTGATCCGAATGAAGAAAGACCGAGAAGGCCATTTTAATTGGAGGAAATATGAGTCTGTTTGATAAGACTGATGAAAAATCAAACCTTATACCTATGCAATTTGAAATTAACGGTAAAAAAATTGTTTGTCAAATATGCAATAATAATACTTTTCATTACCGTGAAGCATTGCTCGATACCCCCATTGCATCATTCTTCGGAATGGAATGGGCAAACAAAAAAGCTGCAATATTAATATGTACAAAATGTGGTAAAATTGAATGGTTCCTTGAAAAACCTGATCAGGTGTAAATATAATGCATATTCAAAAAAAATTAATTAGACTATTTGAGAATTACTGCGGTGAGAAAATAATTTTATTCACTCAGCTTCCAGAATCCGGTTCTTCAAGAAAATATTTTAGACTGATTTCAAAATCACAATCTGTCATTGGTGTTTATAATCCCGATAAACGAGAAAACTCTGCATTTATTTATCTAACTAAACATTTCCACAAACAAAAACTGAATATCCCCAAAATATTCAAAACCGATCTGGAAAACGGGTTCTATCTATTAGAAGATCTTGGTGATATTACTCTATTTTCATTATTAAACAAAGATAGAAATTCCTCTTCACTTAATTTGGAAATTTATTACCGATGTGTGATTGATCAATTATTGAAATTTCAAATTATTGGCAATAAAGGATTGAATTACAAATATTGTTATCCACGTGCCGCTTTTGATAGTCAATCCATTAAATGGGATTTAAATTATTTCAAGTATTACTTCGCAAAACTTTTAAATTTACAATTTGATGAACAAAAACTAGAAAATGATTTTGACTTATTAAGTAACTATCTGCTTAAATCAGATAGCAATTATTTTATGTACCGAGATTTCAATTCACGTAATATTATGATCAAGAATAACGAATTATATTTCATTGATTACCAGGGTGGAAGAAAAGGACCGCTACAATATGACATTGCTTCCCTTCTTTTTGATTCAAAAGCAAATCTATCTTCATCTTTAAGAAAAAAATTACTCGCTTATTACATTGATTCATTGTCAAATCTTTTAACAATTAACAAACAAAATTTTAACAAATATTATTATCCTTTTGTTTTAATTAGACTGCTTCAGATGTTTGGTGCGTACGGATATCGTGGCTATTATGAAGGGAAAGCACATTTCTTAAAAAGTATTCCATATGCAGTAAAAAATTTGGAGTCCATTTTACCTGAAATTGAACTTAAAATACCTGAACTTAAAACCATATTGAAAAAAATTATTTCATCCGATTTTAATAAACAATTTAATATAAAGAATTCAACCTCTGACAAATTAACCGTTCGAATCAACAGCTTTTCATACCGCGATAGGATACCTCCAGATTATACCGGTAATGGAGGAGGTTTTGTATTTGATTGTAGAGCTATTCCAAATCCGGGACGATTAGAAAAATACAAACAACTAACCGGTAAAGATAAAGCTGTAAATGATTTCTTGGATTCACAATCTGAAGCACAAAAATTTTTAAAAGAATCATTCGATATTGTTGAGCAGTCAATTGTAAATTATACTGGAAATAAATGGACGGATCTGATGGTAAATTACGGGTGTACCGGCGGACAGCACCGCTCTGTTTATTGCGCAGAAAAGCTTGCTAAACATTTACGAAAAAAATATGATATCGTAGTTAAATTAACGCATACAAAAATGATTTAATTATCAATTTATTCATTCAGGAACTCAGGCACTTTATACATGAAAGCATTCATTCCGGCAGCCGGTTTAGGAACTCGATTATTACCGTTAACAGAAAACAAACCAAAAGCATTAGTTGAATTATTAAATAAAACCCTACTTCAAATCACTATTTCACGCTTGATCAATGTCGGTATAAAAGAAATTATAATTAATGTACATCATTTTTCAGATCAAATTATTGAGTACCTAAGAATAAATAACAATTTTGGTATTGATATAAAAATCTCTGATGAAAGTGCAAAACTTTTAGATACCGGGGGAGGTCTAAAAAAAACATCCTGGTTTTTTAATGGTGTTCAAAAATTTATAATACATAATGTAGATGTACTAACAGATTTCTCCCTTTCAAAAATTATTGCTTCCCATAATGCTAATGAACAATTTGCAACACTAGCCGTTCAAAAAAGAAAATCAACACGTTACTTTTTATTCGATGAAGAAAAAAATCTTTGCGGTTGGGAGAACACTTTAACAAATGATGTGAAGATAACTCGCAATGCTATCGGTAATTTAACAAAGTTAGCATTCAGCGGTATTCAAGTAGTTAATACCGAAATATTTTCTTTAATGCCGCCTGAAGATAAATTTTCAATAATAGATTTATATCTTTCAATCGCATCTAATCATCGAATAACTTATTTTGATCACACAGATTCTATATTTCTTGATATCGGCAAGAAAGAAAACTTAATCGAAGCAGAAAAAATATTAACTAAAATTATTTGAGGTATTTATGACACGATCAGAGCATCTCGATAATTTTCGAAACGGCTTCGAAAAACTAAAAGCTGCTTTGCAAAATTTTCCCCGGCATATTTTTGATTTTAAACCTTCGCCTGAAAAATGGAGCATCCACGAAATCATTATTCATATGGCAGATAGCGAAGTAAATTCCTATGCAA
>CAYXKL010000111.1:0-8766 GCA_964464825.1 uncultured Melioribacter sp.
GATTAATAATGATATTTCATCCGGATCGTTATCGGATACTCAGATTGATGAAATATTTGGTGAGAATAATAATTTTAATGTAAGTTCTGATGACGTTAAAAAGATTCGTTATATAATTGGAAATTTTATTACTGTAAATCAATATCTCGGTCCATGGAATCCGCAAGAGTTTGCATCATTGGCGGCTGATGCATCTTTAGCTCTCAATTATTTTTCTAATTCAGTAAATGTATCCTATATATATAGAGGTAATGATTATCAATCATTTGGACAAACATATTTAAAAACAGATGTAAGCGGTTTTAATTTTGTAGATAGAATCCGCTTAATGGATAATAAATTATTCTTATCATTAGGTTATGAAAGTCTGAAAGACAATCTGCAGAAAACTAAAATTGCTACAACTACATTTAATACTTACAGTGTATCAGTTTCTTATTTTCCAAGGATAAATTTCCCGAATATAACGATTGGATTTTACCGTAATGATAATGATAATGGTATCAGCATCTCTGATCCTGATAAAAAAGAGTACGTAGTTGATAACAATACCAATAGAATTTCAGCACAACTTTCTTATGACTTTTTTGCCGGAATAAAACATTATTCATTATTATCAATATCTACCTCAACAAAAGATGATAACAGTTTAGGAAATTATGATGCAAGTTTTACAACAGCATCTTTAAATGTAGCAAGTGAATGGACAAAACAATTTACTTCTAATTTTGGTGTTATTGCAAATACGAGCGAAATATTCGGAATAGCTTATGATTATTTTACTTTATCATTCGGTGCTAAATACAAAATGTTAGAAAATAAACTTATACTCTCGGCCAATTTAAGTCCAAGTTTTGGCGACTTTGAAAGACAAGCTTTCGAATTTATAACAGACTATAATGTACTAGCAAATTTGAATCTTGCATTTCAAGCGAGAATTTTCAGAATACCGGATCAATCGACAAATTCAATAATAGGTTTAACAACGCGTCTTACATTTTGATAATGAGTTAATGGTGGCAAAGACAACAAAAAATAAGTTTTCTACAGTTTTTGAAATTGTTTTTCTGTCTCTGCTCACTTCATTAATTGTAATACTATTCACACAAATCTTTCCAATATCGTCCATTCAAAAATTAGAATTAGAACTGCTTGATAAAAGATTTGAAGAACGCGGTGAGATTAAAATCGATTCACCAAAAGTAGTTATTATCGAAATTTCTCAGGAATCGTTCGATCAAATCCCTCAGCCCGATAATGAATGGCCGTGGCCAAGACATTTATTTGCAAGACTTATCAATAATTTGTCGGAAGCCGGAGCTAAAGCTATCGGTATTGATATTATTATGTCTGATAGAGATCGTATAAACAGTAAAAACGATTCTTTGTTGACAGAAGCAATTAAAAAGAGCAGTAAAGTTGTAGTAGCCGGTAAAATAGATGTGGAAAGAGAAGCATTAATACATAAACTGCAAAATATGGAATTTGATTTTCGTAGTTCAAAAGAAGGGGTTTTACAAACTGAGTATGATAAAAAGTTTTTAAGTATAAAAGAAAATTTTGATAATATATTTTATGGAGCGGATAGCTCGCTTGGAATAGTGCAGATTGAAGGGGATGACGATGGAATAAAAAGAAGGTATCATCCTTACAATCTATTTTCTGTGAGTGAATTACTTTCAGTTAAAATTCCCTCATTCAGTTTTGCAATACTGAATAAAAGTTTAAATCTGGATAATCAGTATTCTGCAATCTCTTATGATGATCATTTCAAGTATGATGATTATTACATCCCGAAATTTACCAATGCCACAATGTTGATCAATTATTACGGTGGATATAAATCTTTTCCGTATTTCAAGTTTTACGAATTAATTGATGACAGTACTTTTAAAAGTGTTGATGAAATAGAATATGAAACAGAAGTAAATGAATGGGAAATCTATAAAGAACAAGGAACCTTTAAAGATAAAATTGTTTTGATTGGTTCTACAATGCCGGAAGATAAAGATATTTTCCCGATCTCTTTTTCAAAGGGAAGAAGCGGTGATAATATGATTCCCGGAGTAGAAATTCATGCAACTGTTATTCAAAATGTATTGGATAATAATTTACTTTATAGACAATCTTTACTTAATGAAATTTTAACCATTATTATTTCAAGTTTGATAATTTATATTATTGTAATGTCTTTTAAAAAAATGAAATTTAGATTTTCTTTATTAATGGAATTTATTGTTTTCACAATAGTTATCGTTTCAATTTATACTTTTTATAAAGTTTCGGTTTATCTATTTATTAATAAAAATCTTGTCATATCAGTAGTTAACCCGAGTATTGCAATTCTTTTAAGTTATGTTGCCGGAACTGTATATAATTATTTAACAGAAAGGAAGCAGAATGTTTTAATAAAAGGAATGTTCAGTCAATATGTAAACAAGGCATTTGTTAATGAATTGATTGCAAATCCCGATAAATTGAAATTGGGCGGAGAGAAAAAAAATTTAACAGTTCTATTCAGTGATATTGCCGGTTTTACAACTTTTGCAGAAAAAAAACCTCCAGAAGAATTAGTCAGTTTCATAAATGAATTTTTAAATGAAATGACAGAAATAATAATTCGGAATGAAGGAACGCTTGACAAATATTTAGGTGATGCTGTAATGGCTTTTTGGGGCGCACCAATACCCATTGAGGATCATGCTTACAAAGCATGTATTACCTCTCTTGAGATGCAGAATAAACTTGCCGAGCTGCGCGATAAATGGTCTAAAAGTGCCGAACACCCTATTAGAATTAGAATTGGGATAAATTCAGGTGATGTAATTGTAGGAAATATCGGCGGTACTAAAAGATTTGATTATACAGTTCTTGGTGATGATGTGAATCTCGCATCAAGACTTGAAGGTGCAAATAAAGAATATGGTTCGAACATTATGATTAGTGATGCAACTTACTTATTAGTTAAAGATAAAGTAATGGTTAGAGAATTAGATGTTATTAGAGTGAAAGGGAAATCTGAACCAACCAAAGTATATGAATTGATCAGTTTGGTAGGGGATCAGAAAGCAGCTGCTGCTATCGAAGAAATGCATGAGTATTTTCAAGGATTAGAATTGTACCGGCTTAAAAGTTTTGAATCTGCTCACGATTATTTTAATCGTTGTTACGAAAAATTGGGAGACTATCCCTCCAAAGTATATAAAGAAAGATGCGAGTATTATTTGATAAATCCACCAGCGGAAAATTGGGATGGCGTTTTTGAATTTAAGACGAAGTAATTATTTCTGTACTCTTTTAAGATTTATTATAGCTGCAATAAAAAAAATAAAATTTGCGAACCAAGCTGTAATCACCGGATCAAGCACACCATTTTTCCCATAAGCTTGACTTACCTTCATAAAAACAAGATAGAGAAATGTTACAAGTAGATTAATTCCGAATTGCAGTGCAAGTCCGCCCCGTCTTTTATTTGCAGAAATTGGTAATCCAAATAGAACAACTACAATACTTGAAAATGCAAATGCTAATCGTGACTGATATTCTATAATTATTTGAGTCGGGTCATTTCCGGTTTTATACTGTTCATCTGCATAATCAGAAAGTTCAGCTAAGGTCATCTCTTCTGGTTTTCTCTGTTTTTTAATAACATCTTCCGGTTTAAAATTTAATCCTTTTACCTCAAACGTAATAAACTTTTCAGCCACTTCATTTGAATCTGTAAAATTTCTTTTAATACCTTCGGACAGCAACCATATATTGGTCTTCGGTTCATATTTCATCTGTAAGGCGTCTATGCGCGATATTAATTTTGTTCTATCTCCTTTATCGAATTCCTGAATACTGACTTTTCTTGCAACTTCGTTCTGAACATCGTAAGTAAAAATTGATACTATACGAGTATCTGAATCCTGAAAAAAAATGTTACTGCCGATGTATGATAATCCTTTACGCATGTAATTTTGCTCTATATAAACTTTATGCTTATTTGCTGAAGGTACCACATAACCGCCAAAAGCAACTGTAAAGAGACTGATAATAAAAGCAGTAATAATAAAGGGAATCATAAACCTATAAAGACTAACACCGCCGGCTTTAATAGCAGTTAGTTCATTTAAATTCGCCATTTTACCGGATGTAAAAAGACTTGCTAAAAGCACCGAGACCGGTATCATCAATCGTATAATCTCTGGAATGAAAACAAAATAGTATTGAATAATAATATCGGCCGGAACATTTTGATCAATAAAATCATCAAGATTTTCCATCATATCTATTATAACAAACAGTACAGTGAAGGCGAGTAATCCGAAAAAGATTGATTGTACAAATTGTTTAACTAAATATTTATCAAGAATTTTCATCTTTCTCTTCCGGTGCTTTCCAGGATTTTGGAATGAACTTCGTTATATATTCAAAATTGAGAGTAATTTTTTCACGTGCACTTTTCATTGTTAATAGAATACCCAGTATTCCGAGTACAATGTTTGCACTCCACATTCCCCAAAATGGTGATAGCAAACCTCTATCAGCAAGTTTTTCACCCCCAATTAAAAATGCCCAATAGATTAAAAAGAAAACTAAACTGATACCGGCAGCTATTCCGAATCCTCCTTTTCTTGTCATAGTTCCGAGCGGCGCACCAATCAATATGAAAACTATACAAGCAAAGGGGAGTGAATATTTTTTATGAATCTCTACCCAGAATCGATTAATATCATTTTTTATATAATGAAGACGCTGAATGTTTGCTTTGACTGCATACTGATCTGTATTAATGCGTTGCTTTACTTGAGCATAAACAAATTTAGGGAAAATATTATTTTCTGTTAATTGTGTCTCTTTTAAGTTAGCCGGATAAAGAATGCTTTCAATTTTTTTGTTAAAGTTAAATTTATAATCATTTTCTATTATCCTTAAACTATCTACAATTTTTATCATATCAGGAGCACCTAATTCCCGATCTCCGCGAGGACCGCCAAGTGCAGTCTGTTCAAATGTAAATTGATCTGCTGGTAATGCAATTTTATGTCTGGTAAATCTTAGTTTTCGATAGAGTAATTCATCATTATTATCAGTTTCATGTATCTCGCCATAGTAAAGATCCATCATTAATTTTTTCTTACTGCTGGCAAGATAAATTTTACCTTTTTCTGCTGTTATTATATTTATTTTCGGTTGATATGAATAATCGTAAATAGTAATATCATTTAACTCGTTTGTTGCTTCATCAATTTTTCTGACGAGTATTGAATAATTTGAAATATCTTGAGAAAAAACTCCTGGGACTATTGATAATGTTGGCTTTTTTCTAGTAATGTCTTCCATTAATAAGCGTGCTGCATGATTTGCATTCGGGTAGATTGTATTATTAAAATATACCAACAATAAAGCAAGTATTATACTTGCCATTAACGGGGGCAGCATCATTTTATATAAACTAATTCCTGAAGCTTTAAGGATTGCAATTTCATTGTTTTGGGACATACTACCGAATGCCATTATTGTTGCTACAAGCACCGCCATAGGCACTACAAGAACAACCATCCACGCAAGATTATACATAATAAGTTGAACAATTACCCAACTGTCTAATCCTTTACCAACAAGCTTATCAGCAAATTTCATTAAGAATTGTAGTAGAAATACAGATATTAAAGTAAATACTGCGAAAAAGAATGGACCGATGTGATTTCTTAGTATGTATTTAATTATTATCACGGCTATTTCATTAAACTGTTTTACTAATTTACCAATTATCTATCAAAAAAATCATCGGTTAAAATTATTAACTAACTTACTTTATTATTTTTTAGTCTTGAATCCAGAGATAGTTACGTGTAAATTTGTTTATGAAAGCTTTAAGATTCCACAAGAATCAAGCTTATCACTACTACATAAATTTTCTGGAGGCATAGTGGATTCTGTTATTAACTACATTAAATCAAATTTTGATAATTATGTAGAAGAGCTAAAGGAATATATCCGAATTCCAAGCATTAGTACATTAGATTCTCACAAAGAAGATATGCAAAAATGTGCTGAGTATGTAAAAAGGAAATTAAACGATGCTGGCATGGCAAGAACAGAAATTTTTCAAACCAAAGGGCACCCGATTGTTTATGGTGAATGGATGAAAGCACCAGATAAACCAACTGTTCTGATTTACGGACATTATGATGTGCAACCGGTTGATCCAATACATTTGTGGGATAATCCTCCTTTTGAAGCAACTATTAAAGATGGTAAAATTTTTGCCCGTGGTGCTAATGATAATAAGGGACAAAATTTCGTTCACATTAAAAGTGTTGAAGCTTATTACAAAATTAACGGCTCATTACCGGTAAATGTAAAATTTGTTATTGAAGGTGAAGAAGAAATTGGTAGTGAAAGCCTTTCACATTTTATTGAAGAGAAAAAAGATCTTCTTAAATGTGATGCTATAATGATTTCTGACACAAGTATGTATGATGAAGGGATACCGACTATAACCTATGGACTTCGCGGTTTACTCTACATGGAAGTTGAAATTACCGGTCCGAATAAAGATCTGCATTCAGGTAGTTTCGGAGGTGCTGTTGCTAATCCTATTAATGAATTAGCAAAAATAATTTCCAAGCTACATGATAAAGATGGAAAAGTTACAATTCCTAAATTTTACAAAGATGTTTTAAAGTTGACTAAACTAGAGAAAGAGAATATTAAAAGATTAAAATTCTCCGAGAAAAAATTAGCAAGTGAATTAAATGTAAAAGAATTACATGGTGAAAAAGGATACAGTGCATTAGAAAGAATTTGGGCAAGACCTACATTAGATTGTAATGGCATCTTTGGTGGATTTACAGAATCAGGTGCAAAAACTGTTCTACCATCAAAAGCAACATCAAAAATCAGTATGCGATTAGTTCCAAATCAGGATCCTAAAAAAATTGCAAAAGAATTTGAAAAATATATTAAAGCATTAGCGCCTAAATCTGTAAAAGTTCAAGTTCGAATGGTTCATTATGGCTATCCTGTAGTTGCTCCTTTGAATAATAGTGCAGTAATTGCAGCAGCAGAAGCAGCATCAAAAGCGTTTAATAAAAAGACTGTTTATACAAGGGAAGGGGGATCGATTCCCATTGTTGTTGAATTTATGCAAAAGCTGAATGCACCCGCAATTTTAATGGGATTAGGTTTAGATACAGATAATATTCATTCTCCTAATGAACATTTCAGAATAGAAAATTTTCAAAAAGGAATTTTAAGTTCAGCATATTTTCTTGAAGAGTATTCAAAAATCTAAAGTAAAGTGAGGGCAATAGAGATGAAACCGTATTTAAAATTTTTAGCGGTTCCTCTTGTTTTAATTCTGTTATATAATTGTTCAAAAGAGGGTGGGAGCGGTGATGCTACTACTTCAACTGCCAAAGATGAAGAGATCCGCGAATACAATATTGGGATAGAAAAAGAACAAACCTCTAAACGTTTTCCTTGTGATACTATTTCCTTAAAAGAATATATTCTGGATAGTTATGAACCCGGTACTTACCTTTTAGAATTTGATAGAACATACACTTACAACATCCCAAAATCTGCTGTGATTTATTTTAATGATGCCGGTACAAATTATATCTTAGCTGTTATTACTAAATCTAAACCAGGTGAGAGAAATATTGAAAAGAAAAATGTAATCGGTTTTGAATCAAGTTATATTAATTTAGACAGCACAAAATTGGGAACTGCTTTTTTCTGGTTGACGTTATTTGAATGTAAAGATGAACAATTTTCAAGAATTTGGGAATCTGAAGTTCCAATTCATGGCGGTTTTAACAAAATGACTATTAAAACTTGGTCTCCTAAAAATATAAAATATGTTGAATTGAATTATGAAGATGGGATAATTTCAGGACATCGTAACTATAATTTCTTTGCTATAGACGGATGGAGAAAACCACCTCATCTTTTGGAAACTTATGTCGGAATCGTTCATAAACGAAAGATGGCTTTGGTAAACCAAGATAAATTCCCGGATTATTTTGAGTTTAGGTTTGCTGAAGATTCTATGAGAATACGGCAGATAGATTCAATTCCATTTTATTGGAGTGAAAAGAGACAATTATATATTACCGATAGAAATCCAAGATGGTTTAGAAAATTCTAATTCTTTATGAGGATTGAATGTTTGTGGAAAATATTAATACACTTAGTTTGACTGAATATTTAAAACAGAAATATCAAAATTATGTTGTTTCTGGTGATAATTCTTTTTTAAGATTTACAAATTCTACTGATGAATATTCTCTTCTTATTCACGGGGTCGGAATCCATTTGAATTTTTCTTCATCATTTATCGAATTAACTGGTAAGGATGTTTTGGATTTTCTGCATCGTGTATCCTCAAATTCTATCAAAGATGTAAAACCATTTTATAAGAGAAATACACTTTTCCTAAATGAAAAGGGAAGATTTATTGACAGAGCAACATACTTAAATTTAGGGGAGTTAAATCTCTTGATTGGCAGCAAAGATTCTAATGATAGGTTGCTTAATTGGATTAATCGGTATATTATTATGGAAGATATCGTTACAAAAGACATTTCCGGTAATTATTTATTGTTGGATTTTATAGGTCCTCAGTCCGATTCATTTCTTACACTCTTATTAGGTAACGAATTAAAATCTTTGAACAGTGAAAATATATTGAAGTGTAGTGTTGATGGATTTGATTTCTTTGTATTTACAAATTATGAGCCGAATGATATTAAATATTTTAGAGTATTATTA
>CAYXKL010000112.1:0-8697 GCA_964464825.1 uncultured Melioribacter sp.
CCTCCTCAAATTCAATAACGAAGAAGATGTTGCTACTTAAGTAACTTAGCACAACCTCGAAGGTTTCAAAAACTTTCAAGGTTTTAGTTAATCTCTTCAACAAAAATTTTTGACATATTAATAAATTCCCGATTATATTTCCTACTAAATTAAATTAGTTAATTATTTATGATCGAACTTATCAATCTTCACAAAAGTTTTGGCAGTAATTATGTTTTACGCGGAGTAAATTTCACAATCCACGAAGGGGAATCTCTTGCAATTATAGGTAGAAGCGGCTGCGGAAAAAGTGTTCTGTTAAAACATATTGTCGGTCTCCTTTTGCCGGATGAAGGAGAAGTGAAGATTGAAGGAGTATCATTAAATGTTGTTAGCGGCAAAGAACTTTACCGGTTGAGAAGAAAATTTGGATTTTTATTTCAAGGCGCCGCACTTTTTGATTCTATGACCGTTTTTGAGAATGTAAGTCTTCCACTTGTAGAAAATAATTTAGGTTTAACAAAACAAGAAATCGAAAAGGCAGTCACCGAAAAATTAGAGCTTGTTGGACTGCCCAATACAAAAAATTTAAAACCGGCGGAACTTTCCGGAGGAATGAAAAAACGTGTTGGACTTGCACGTGCATTGATAACTAATCCCCAATATGTTTTGTATGATGAACCTACAACCGGACTCGACCCGGTGATGTCCGATGCAATTGATGATCTTATCAAAGAGTTGAACGAAAAAATAAAAGTAACATCAATAATAGTAACACACGATATGTTCAGTGTAAAAAACACAGCAGAAAAAATTGCAATGATGCACGAAGGGAAAATTTATTTTACCGGTACTTACAACGAAATGCTTACAAGTAAAGATCCGGTAATACAAAAGTTTATTCAACGTACAGAATTTTAACCACCCCCTTTAGATCCCCCTCCTTACTAAGGAGGGGGATAGAGGGAGGTCAGTGAGTTTATTATGAAACACAAAATCAAATATGTTTGTTCAAACTGCGGTTTTGATTCACTCAAGTGGCTCGGGAAATGTCCTTCTTGTGACAGCTGGAATACTTTCACTGAAGAATTTGTAGAAGAAAAAAAACAAAGTCATAAAAGAAAATATGTCGAACCAGAACTTTCTAAAATAACGACTATTCAGAATGAACATGAAACTAGGATAAAAACCAATATTGAAGAGTTTGATAGAGTATTGGGCGGTGGACTTGTTGTTGGCTCTGTAGTTTTAATAGGAGGCGATCCGGGCATTGGTAAATCAACACTTGCACTTCAAGCTGCTCAGAAAATTATGAAAGATGTTTTATATGTAACCGGTGAAGAATCAGCATCACAAATTAATATGCGAGCAAAACGTCTTGGCATTACTTCCGAAACATTATACGTTATGACGGAAACCGATCTCGAATTGATTACTAATGCAATTGAAAAACATAATCCCCAAGTAGTAATTATTGACTCAATACAAACAACATACAAACCTGATCTTGAGAATACTGCCGGTACAATAACACAAATTCGCGAATGCACAGCTGAATTAATGCAGACAGCAAAGAAGAATAATTGTGCCATCATAATTGTTGGGCATGTAACAAAAGAAGGAATGATTGCCGGTCCAAAAGTACTTGAACATATTGTTGATACAGTACTTCAATTTGAAGGTGAAAAAAGTTATACATATAGAATATTGAGATCGCAGAAAAACCGCTTCGGAAGCACAAATGAAATTGGGATTTTTGAAATGCGCGAAGATGGACTGCATGAAGTAAAAAATCCGAGTGAAATATTTTTAAGTGAACGCGATAAACAAATTACCGGTTCAACTGTAACATCAAGTATTGAAGGGACAAGACCAATTTTATTAGAAGTGCAAGCATTGGTAACACCTTCATCATACGGAATTCCGCAACGTGTTGCCACCGGATTTGATTACCGGCGTTTATCAATTTTACTTGCTGTACTGGAAAAGCGTGCAAATTTAAGATTGTCATCGCAGAATGTTTTTCTTAACATGGCTGGAGGATTGAGAATAGATGAGCCGGCAGTTGATCTCGCTGTCTGCTGTGCTATTGCATCAAGCTATAGCGATAAAATTATTAAAAATGATTTTGTATTGATTGGAGAAGTTGGTCTAGGCGGAGAAATTAGAAGTGTCGGTCATTTCGATAAACGGGTTCAGGAAGCATTAAAACTCGGCTTTAAAAAAATTATTATTCCCAGGAATAATTTCAATAATATAAAACCGCAGAATAAGATTGAAATTATTTCAACTGAAAACATTAATGAAACATTAGAAATAGTTTTAAAATGAATAATATTTAATAATATTTAGTTTTACCAAACAAAATTATTGATTCCTAAATTTGGAACTTGATGAAGTCACTAAAAACTGCATTACAAATACTGCTTGGATTAATTTTCATTTTTTCAGCTTATTCCAAATTAGTTTCCTACGGCATGATTGAGATAATTCTTGTTGATCAAGGATTTTTTTCAGATAGAGCCACAGCTGGATATATCGTACGAATTTTAATCGGGATAGAATTCGCAATCGGTTTTTGTTATTTGTTACCCTACAATATTGAAAAGATTGTAATTCCAACATCATTACTATTATTAACATTTTTTACGATCTATTTAATTTACTCTGGATTTGTTCTTGGTGAAAAAGAAAATTGCGGCTGTTTCGGTACCGTTGTCGAAATGTCCCCGATTGAATCGATAATTAAAAATATTGTTTTGATAATTCTAAATGTAGTTTTGTTAAAACTAATAAAAGATGAAAAGAAAAATTATGCTCTTCTTACTATTATAACTATTGTATCTATAATATTTGTATTTATTGTCATACCGGTAAGAGATGTAAAAGATTTTAAGTTTGAAAAGTACACTTCGTTTATTGGTGAAGGTAGAGTTGATCTTGCTGATGGTGATAAACTTCTCTGCATATTCAGTTTAGATTGCGATCACTGTCAGCAAGCAGCAAAGGATTTATGGGATTTGAAAAACAGAATATCTGGAATTCCCGAAACATACGTACTCTTTTTTAGCGAAGACGGTATATCGGTCGATTCATTTAAAACATTAACAAATTCTAATTTCCCGTACCATATGATAAGTGAAGCAGAATTTTTTGATTTGATAGGTACAACATCGCCGCGTATATATTGGCTTAATAACGGAAAAATCGAAAAGTATTGGGATAAAGATTTTATTAAAAATATAGTTTTAGAATTTAAGAAAAACTGAATCGGAGATATTTCAGAGTATTTATCGAAATTACTTTTGAAATATCATCCGAATAATAAATTAGAACTGCAATTTCTTTTTCGCCTCATCAGCAATCTCTGGTGATACCAGCATTCTACCGCAAGATTCGCAAGAAAAAATTCTTTTACTTTGTTTGATCTCAAGCTGTCTTTGAGGTGGGACAACATTATGACAACCCGAACATGCTGCACGGATAATTGTAACGACAGCTTTTCCATTGAGTGCTTTCCGTATCCTCATGTATGTTGTATAGTCGCTCTTTTTAACCTTAGCGGCAACTTTATCTCTTTTATCTCTTAATTTAATTTCTTCCCGTTCATTAGCTTTAATTATTTGTTTTAGTTCACTCTCTTTTTCTTTTAAATCAGCTTTTAATGAAGTTAATTGCGGCTCAACTTCCTCAATATCATTTTTCAGCTTTTGAATTAAATCTTCGAGTGCAATACTTTCATTATCAAGTTTGTTTATTAATTCTTCTGTATGATCAATTTCTTTTGTGAGAGCATCATACTCTTTATTGTTACGAACTTGGTACAATTGAGATTTGAATTTTTTTAGGCTTGTCTTCAAACGGTCAACTTCATTGTCATTTTCTTTCCGTTTACTTAGAGATTTTTTCTTTTCACTTTCTTTTGCATCTACCTGTTCTTCGAGCAATTGAATTTGAGAAGTAAGCTCGTTTACAGCAGCGGGAAGATCACCTCTTAATTCTTCAAGCTCATCAAGCTGATCATCTATCAACTGGAGCTCGTACAATACTGTTAATCGTTCTTGCAATTTATGTTACTCCTTAATGTTTATAAAATTTTACCGGATTAGTTGTAGCTGAATATTTATAAATTTTAATATTATCTTTTTTAGTAAAAACCTTTTTTAATCTTGAGTGTACTGCATTCAATGAAAATATTTCGGTTTCGTAATGACCGGCATCAATTAATAATATTTTATTTTCGGCATTCTGAAATTCGTGATATTTAATATCGGCAGTGATAAAAGCATCAGCACCATGTGAAATAGCTACATTGATTAAATCAGAACCGGCACCTCCGCAAACAGCTATTTTTTTTATTTTGTCTTTTTTACCGGTACAGTATCTGATTGTATCAGCATTTAGATGTTTTTTAACATGTGCTAAAAATTTAATTTCACTTAAACCGTTTGCCAAATACCCAACTGCACCAGCACCGTAATTAGCATTTTTATTTTTAAGTGGATAAATATCAAATGCCGGTTCTTCATATGGATGAGTTTTTATGATTGCATTTATCACTTTGTTGAGATTCCATGAATCTGCAATAAATTCCAATCTTATTTCATTCACTTTCTCAAAATTTAATTTTTTGCCTATCCTCGGATTTGATTTATTAGAACCTCGGAATGTTCCTTGTCCGCTCAATCTAAAACTGCATGAATTATATTCACCAATAATCCCTCCGCCAGCAGAAAAAACTTCATTGGATAAATTGTCGAGCTCATTCTCCGGTACAAATACAACAACTTTAAATTGATTACCGCTTTGTTCTTCAAGAAAATTGATGTTAGTTAATTTTAGAGTTTTAGCTAATTCAAATGAAACACCATCTTTAGTAAAATCTAAATTAGTATGAGCCGAGTAAACAATAATATTATTCTTAATTATTTTTTCAATTAATGCTGCTTTATCATCGTTTCTGAAATCGAGTTTCTTAATTGGATTAAAAATTAAGGGGTGGTGAGTAAAAATAAAATTACATCTTTTTTGAATGGCTTGTTGTAGGACTTTTTCGTTTAGCTCAAGGCAGAGAAATACGCCGCTGATTCTTTGCTCCCTTGAGCCTACCTGGAGTCCGACGTTATCTCTTTCCCAAGCGACCCCTGGCGGTGCCCAATCTTCCAATTGTTTAATTATATCTAGAGCGATCATATATAAAAAAAATGCACCCCTGTTAATTTTAGGAGTGCATTCTAACTACCTAATTCCGATAGCTAAAAAACTTGGTTTTTTTCTGCTTATTATCTTAAGTGAATAAATGTCCATATATCTGACCAAAATATATGATAATCATTTGTGATTCTCAAAGAACTAAAAACGTTAATTGTCGGTCGGATTTACCCAATTACCATCCTCTTTTATTAAACCGATCAGCTCATCCAATGCATATTCAGAATTTATGCTTTTTTTAACGATTTCCTTACCTCTGTATAAAGTAATTTTTCCGGGTCCAGAACCAACATAACCATAATCAGCATCAGCCATTTCCCCAGGTCCATTAACAATACATCCCATAATTGCAATTTTGACACCTTTAAGGTGCTCAGTTCTTCCACGGATTTTATTTGTAACTTCAACAAGATCGAAAAGTGTTCTTCCGCATGATGGACACGCGATATATTCAGTTTTTGAAATTCTTGTACGTGCGGCTTGCAATATTCCAAAGACAGTTCTGTTGATAAATGAATACTCATCACTTTTTCTATTAGTCAACCATGCGCCATCACCAAAACCATCAATCAATAAACTACCTAAATCCGTTGAAGCATAAAGTCTGAATGTTTCTTGATCAAGTTGTAAATAATCTCTTTTTATTATTACCGGATTTTTAATCTGACGGTTTATTAATTCGTAAAAAGTTCTACGCTGTTCTGCAACCCCATGTAAATTATTTGTTGTAAGAATAAAAACTACAGTCTCAATTTTTTTTAATGAAGTAAATTGGTTTGAAAAAATATTATTGATACTGATTTGCACAAAGTTAAGTACGAATGACAGTTGTGTACTTTTGATAAATTGTTCAAATGATAATAACGGGAACCCTTTTGTTTTATCTTGAAGTGAAATCCATTTATCATAATCATATATAATCTTTAAATTATTTGGCGGGTCAAATTGAATATCATTGCTGCCTAAATATAAGAGATCACATGCCTGGTCGTTCATCTTCCATTTATCTGTTTCTGCATCATAATTATAACCGACACTTTTTAAATCTGAGTAATCATTTATTCCACTGGAAGAGAAATCAGCAATAACTTTTGGAACAGTATTACCACCAATACCGGCAACTTCAAATGATTCCCGACGCTGATAAGTATATGGATCCTTTGGTAATTGCTCTATTTCAATTATTGGGCTATGGCTCTCTCTGTTATGATATCTGTTTACAAGCGAGATTGCGACCGGTGCTTCAAACTCAGGATCTTCTGTGAGTGATACACGTACAGTATCACCAATTCCGTCTTCGAGCAGTGTACCAATACCAACAGCAGATTTAATTCTGCCGTCTTCGCCATCACCGGCTTCCGTTACACCGAGATGAAGCGGATAATTCATTCCCTCTTCTTCCATTTTTTGAATTAACAAACGATAAGCTTGCACCATTACTTGAGGATTGCTTGCCTTCATTGAAAGTACAATGTTGTAATAATTAAGGTCTTCACAGATTCTAACAAATTCTAATGCAGATTCCACCATACCGAGCGGAGTATCACCATATCTGCTCATAATACGGTCTGAAAGAGAACCATGATTGGTTCCGATACGCATAGCAGTACCATACTCTTTGCAGATTTTTACCAATGGTGTAAATCGTTCACGAATTCTATCTAATTCAGAAAAATAATCAGCATCTGAATATTCAATCACTTGAAATTTTTTCTTATCAACATAATTGCCGGGATTAACTCTTACTTTTTCTACAATTCGTGCTGCTAATTCAGCAGCATTTGGTGTAAAATGGATATCAGCAACAAGTGGAATTTTGTAACCTCTTCTATTGAGTTCGTCTTTAATATTTTTAAGGTTTTGTGCTTCATTTAAGCTTGGTGCAGTTATGCGCACTAATTCACAACCGGATTCAATCATCCTTATACTCTGTTCAACAGTTGCAATCGTATTCATTGTATCGGTAGTAGTCATAGATTGAATACGGATCGGATTATTACCGCCCATATAAAGATCACCAATTTTTACTTCGCGGGTTTTATATCGGGAATATTTTGTAAGACTGTTACAGTATTTTTTAAATGTCTCTATCATAATTATGTAAACACTGGATGAATAAAAGAAGTTCTACTTATTTCTTTTTGTCATTTCGTACAGAAAAACTTTAATGAATTCTTGTGCGGAAGCCGGGTCTTGTGCGGTAATTATATTTTTGTTCTGTAAAACCGGTACATTTTTATATTCAATACCTTCTTTATCAAATTCAACTTTATCATCCGGATAGCAAGTTGCACAACCGGAAATTAATCCGGCTTTAGCAAGAATAACCGGTGCACTGCATATTGCTCCAATCGGCTTTTTACTTTTATTGAACTGCTTTACAATTGAATGAAGTTTTTGTGAATTCCAATAATCCCTTGTTCCTTTACCGCCTATTAAAATTATTCCATCAAAATTGCTTTCGTGCACATTGTATAATTGTATATCGTTTTTTACTTTTAATCCATTAGAACCAATACATAAAAAATTAGAATCCGAGGCAATAAATATTTTGAAGTTAGAATTTTCAAGACTATTAGAAATAATTAAATATTCTTGTTCGTTGAAATCGCTGGCTGGAAGGATTAAAAGAATGCTATTTTTAGTCAATTAATTAAATCTCTTTCTAATTGCTTAATCGAAAATACTAATATTAAATTAGTGGGGCAATCTTGTTACTTGATAACTTTATAAGTTAAGTTTGGTATAAGTTATTTAATTCATAAATTGAATTAGTCATTCCCAAAAAAGTATGCGCATTTCAGAACAAAAGATAGAAGAGATACGTAATTCTGCAGATATTGTAGATATAATTTCAAGTTATGTCCAATTACGTAAAAGAGGCAAAAATTTTATAGGTCTCTGCCCGTTCCATCAGGAAAAAACACCATCATTTACAGTAAGCGAAGATAAACAGATTTACCACTGTTTCGGCTGCGGCAATGGCGGTAATGTATTTAAATTTTTAATGGAGTATAAAAACATTTCCTTTGTAGAAGCTGTTGAAGAGATAGCCGAACAACTAGGTATAAAAATTAGTTATGATAAAGAAATTACTAATGAGCAGCAGAATGAACTAGAAGAATTTTATGAGATTAATCTTTTAGCAGCACGCTACTTCTCAGAAATTTTGTTAAAATCTTCCGATGGTGAAGAGGCACGTGAATATTTAAAAAACAGAGATATAAAATTACAGACACAGCGGACATTCGGAATTGGATTTGCACCATTTAGCTGGGATAACTTTCTTTCCTTTGCAAAAGAAAATAAAGTTGATTTACACAAAGCAAAGCAGCTTGGTCTTATAGATCTAAATGATAAAGGAGAATATTATGATAAATTTAGAGGAAGAATTGTTTTCCCGATTTTTTCTCCTAATGGACGAGTAATCGCATTTGGCGGAAGAACTTTAGAAAAACGCGATGATATTGCAAAATATCTTAATTCGCCGGAATCACAGATCTATTC
>CAYXKL010000113.1:0-8674 GCA_964464825.1 uncultured Melioribacter sp.
GTTGGTACCGGTGTGTACAATTCAGCTGCTCTCTGTTATGATCGGGAAATTCAATTCATTCAGTCCAAAACTTTAATTCCTAATTACGATGTATTTGATGAAGTCCGGTATTTTGAATCAGCTAAGGAAATTTTGATTCATGAATTCAGAGGAGAAAAATTAGGAATTTCAGTCTGTGAGGATATTTGGAACGATGCAGATTATTGGAAGAAGAGATTATATCCGATCGATCCGGTGCAAAAACAGATGGAACTTGGCGCAACTTTATTAATAAATATTTCAGCAAGTCCATATGCTTACGGTAAACGGAGGGATAGATACAAAATGCTCTCTGTACTAACAAAGAATGATAAACTGCCGTTAGTTTATGTCTGTTGTGTTGGTGCACAAACAGAACTGATCTTTGATGGTGGAAGTATGTGCTTCAATAAATATGGGGAATTAAATTTATTGGGTAAAGCATTCGATGAAGATTTTTTCATTTATGATACTATGGGAAATTATACAACAATTGAAAATGTTGAAGATATTTTTGAAGCTGAAGTTTTAAATGCACTAATACTTGGTCTTAAAGATTATGCAAACAAAACCGGTTTTAAAAAAGCATTAATTGGATTAAGCGGCGGTATTGATTCTGCACTTGTTGTTTACATTGCTGTCAAAGCATTCGGATCTGATAACGTACATGTTATAATGATGCCTTCAAAATATTCAAGTGAAGGGAGTATTAAAGATTCTGAGAAACTTATTAAAAATCTCGGCATTTCATCTGATATAATTTCAATTCAAAATGTTGTTGATTCAGCATTGACAGAATTAAAACCGGCATTTGGAGGAAAGAAGGAAGATGTCACTGAAGAGAATTTACAATCAAGGGTGCGCGGTTTGTATCTGATGTCGCTTGCAAATAAGCATGGCTATCTGCTTTGCACAACCGGAAATAAATCCGAGATTGCTACCGGTTACGCAACACTTTATGGTGATATGTGCGGTGCGGTTGCTGTAATTGGTGATCTCTATAAAACACAAGTTTATAAAATTTGCGATTACATAAACCGCAGTAATGAAATTATTCCCAAAGAAATAATTGAAAAAGCACCTTCTGCCGAGTTGAGACCGAACCAAAAGGATCAGGATTCACTACCACCTTATAATTTACTCGACCAAATTCTCAAAATGTATCTTGAAGAACAAAAAGAATTTAATGAAATAACTTCGGTTATCTTGGAACCGGAAATAGTTAAGAAGGTTTTAAGGTTAGTAGATTTAAATGAATTTAAAAGAAAGCAAGCAGCACCAATACTTCGTGTTTCAACCAAGGCTTTCGGATATGGAAGGAGATTTCCGATAGTTCAGCGATGGCGTACATAAAATCATTTCATTTTAACTCAGATTTATTTTAAGGAATTAATATGATCAGAAAAATAATATTTCTGCTTTTTGTTTCAGTTTTGATTAGCAAATTTAGTTTTGCACAATTCGGACCCAAGAAAGATTTGGTAAAGATTAACGTTTATTCTAATCAGGATAAAGCAAAACAAAGTTCTCAATTAAAGATTGCTGTGAAAGCTGCAATACAAGATACATGGCATATCAATTCAAACAAACCAAATGAAGATTTTTTAATTAGGAGTGAATTAATTTCATCAGATCAAAAATTTCCATTTGCTAAGGTTGTTTATCCATTGGCCAAAGAATTAAAATTTGAATTTTCAGAATTACCAGTTTCGGTTTACGATGGCGAAATTGTTATCGGCGCATTAATTCAAATAGATAAAACTATTCCTGAAGGTGAATATCGCATACCTATAAAGCTAAAATATCAAGCATGTAACGATCAAACATGTATGCCGCCAACTAGTGTTAGCGATACTTTGGTAATTTCCGTTGTAAACGAAAATGGATCAGTTCAAGAAATAAATAACGAACTTTTCAAGGATTTAGATCTATCGCAAAACCCATCTATTGGAAATAAAGATGAAAACTCAATCGCTTCTACTCTTGAATCGAGCGGAATTGTATTGAGTTTGCTATTTGTTTTTTTAGGAGGACTCGCTTTAAATCTAACACCATGTGTTTACCCATTAATACCAATTACAATTGGATATTTCGGTGGACAAAGTGAAGGGAGAACAAGTAAACTTTTTTTATTAGGAATTTTATATGTACTTGGTATGGCTCTAACATATTCAGTGATAGGAGTAATAACATCATTGAGCGGTGCAGTTTTTGGTACACTGCTCCAGAATCCTTTTGTAATTATAGGGATTGCATTTCTATTTGTTCTTCTTGCATTAAGTCAATTTGGAGTATATGAATTTAAGTTACCAGATACATGGGTAACAAAAGCCGGCGGTGCTAGGGGCGGCTCCTATGGAGCTTTTTTTATGGGTTTAACTATGGGAATTGTTGCCGCTCCGTGTATTGGTCCTTTTGTTTTAGGATTGGTTACTTATGTAGCTGCAAAAGGTGATCCATTTTATGGTTTCTTAATGTTTTTTGTATTGGCACTTGGTTTGGGATTCCCTTATTTACTTCTAGCATTGTTTTCCGGAAAGATTAAAAAATTACCGCGTGCCGGCGATTGGATGGAAGGTGTTAAACATATATTTGGTTTTTTACTAATTGGAATGGCTATCTATTTTATTTCTCCAATTCTTCCTAAATCAATTCAACCTTATTTACTTCCGATTTTTGGAATTATTTCGGTTGTAATTTTGTTATTTATTGATAAAACCGCAATTAATATTAATGGTTTTAAAATTTTCAAATATATTTTCTCATTAATTGTTTTAGGGCTTTCAATTTATTCATTAATACCAACTAAAGAAGTCGAACCTGATTGGCAAATTTTTTCTGAAACAAAATATGAGTCGTCATTGAAGAATGGTGAAAAAATGCTAATTGATTTTTATGCAGATTGGTGTATACCTTGCAAAGAACTTGATGCTTTAACATTCTCAGATCCATCAATAGTAGAAAAATTAAAAAACTTTACAAGTTATAAAGTTGATATGACCCAGACAATTTCAGAAGAGACGGAAAAAATCAGAAATAAATTTAATATCGTAGGCATGCCCACTGTATTACTTATCAATTCTAAGGGCGAAGAAGTAGAACGCCTTACCGGGTTTGTTGATGCAGAAAAATTTTTATCATTATTAAATAAAGTAGATTAATTATCAGTTTTAATATTCTAAATGAATTCTGTATTTTAACTATGCTAAAAAGTAATATTATTTGAAAAATTAAGAGACTAAAATGGCAAAAACAGTTCAAGTAGTTGATGATGTAACAGTAAGGTTTGCCGGCGATTCCGGAGACGGAATGCAGCTTACCGGTTCACAATTTACAGATACAACGGCAATAGTAGGAAATGATTTGAGTACATTACCGGATTTTCCGGCAGAAATCCGCGCCCCCGCCGGTTCTCTTTCCGGTGTCAGCGGATTCCAACTCCATTTCAGCAGCAGCGATATCCAAACACCGGGCGATGCACCTGATGTTCTTGTTGCTATGAATCCGGCCGCTTTGAAAGTTAATCTGAAAGATATTAAGAAGAATGCAACTATAATTTTAAATACTAATGCATTCGATGCTAAAAATTTAAGATTAGCAAACTATGATACTAATCCTTTAGAAGATGGTTCTCTTTCCGGTTATAATGTTATTCCGGTTGAGTTGAATAAACTTACTATGTCTGCTTTGGAAGGAATCACTCTTTCTGTTAAAGATAAAGACAAATGCAAAAACTTTTTTGCACTTGGATTAATGTATTGGATGTATAACCGTCCGATAGAAATAACATTAAAATGGTTGGAATCAAAGTTTAAAAATAAACCTGAAATTCTTGAAGCCAATCAGAAAGCACTGCAAGCTGGATATAATTACGGCGAGACAACAGAAATTTTTACAACCCGTTATGATGTAAAACCGGCAAAACTTCCTAAAGGAGTTTACAAAAATATTTCCGGTAACGAAGCCGTTGCACTTGGTTTCATAACTGCATCATTGAAAAGCGGTTTACCTTTATTCCTCGGTTCTTATCCAATTACACCCGCATCTGAAATTTTACAAGAGTTAAGCAAGTATAAAGATTTTGGTGTTATTACATTTCAAGCAGAAGATGAGATATCAGGTATTGCATCTGCAATAGGTGCTTCTTTCTCCGGCTCTTTAGGAATTACAAGTACATCAGGTCCCGGTCTTTCATTAAAAATGGAAGCTGCTGGTTTGGCAGTAATGACTGAACTTCCAATAGTGATAATTGATGTTCAGCGCGGAGGTCCAAGCACTGGGCTACCGACAAAGACAGAGCAAGCAGATCTTCTTCAATCATTATTTGGCAGACATGGAGAAGCACCGGTTGTTGTACTTGCTGCTCAAAGTCCGGCAGATTGTTTCTTTATGTCAATTGAAGCTGCAAAGATTGCATTGGAACATATGGTTCCGGTAATATTATTAACCGACGGCTACCTCGCATTCGGTTCAGAACCTTTGAAAGTGCCGACATTCGAACAACTTCCAGAAATTAAAGTAAAATTTAGAACTGATCCCGAAGGATTTCATCCTTATCAACGTGATGAAAATTATGTTAGACCTTGGGCAATCCCCGGTACACCCGGACTTGAACATAGAATAGGCGGGTTGGAAAAGAAAGATGTTTACGGCAACATTAGTTATGAACCGGCAAATCACGAAATAATGGTTCATAATAGAAAAAATAAAGTTGATAAAGTTGCCAACTTTATTCCGGAATTAACTATTGATGGAGATAATGAAGGTGAATTATTAATCCTTACGTGGGGTAGTACTTTTGGTGCTGTTAAAGAAGCTGTTAGGAATGTTAAACTAAAAGGATATAAAGCTTCACATGCTCATTTAAAATATTTAAATCCTTTCCCTAAAAATTTGGGAGATGTTCTTAATAAATTTAATAAGATTCTCATTCCTGAACTTAATATGGGGCAGTTAGCACTGATAATAAAAGGGACTTTCTTAAAAGATGTAATTCAACATAATAAAGTTCAAGGACAGCCATTTAAGGTTGCAGAAATTGAGAATAAAATAATTGAGGTGTTAGGAGGAAGTAATGGAAAATAAAAATGAAGTTGTAACCGATATAAAATATACAGCTAAAGATTTCGCATCTGATGTTGATGTTAAGTGGTGTCCTGGGTGCGGTGATTATTCTATCCTTGCACAAGTTCAGCGAACATCACCAGATTTTGGCGAGAGAAAAGAAAATATTGTTTGGGTTTCCGGTATTGGCTGTTCGAGCCGTTTCCCTTATTATATGAATACATTTGGTTTCCATGGAATTCATGGAAGAGCTGCTGCTATTGCAACCGGTGTAAAGCTATCGAATCCAAAATTACAAGTATGGGTAGCAACCGGTGATGGTGATATGCTAAGTATCGGTGGTAATCATTTTATTCATGTATGCAGAAAAAATGTTAATCTAAAAATATTATTGTTCAATAATAGAATTTACGGTTTAACAAAAGGACAGTACTCACCAACTTCTGAAAAAGGAAAAATTACAAAATCCTCTCCTTACGGAACTGTTGATTTTCCGTTTAATGCTATCAAACTTGCAGACAGCGCTGGTGCTACTTTTATTGCTCGTTCATTGGATAGAGACCCTAAACATATGCAAGAGATGATAACACGGGCATCGAAGCATATTGGCTTAGCATTTATAGAAGTTTATCAAAACTGTCCGATCTTCAATGATGGCGCATTTAGTGCATTAACTGAAAAGGAAACTAAACAGGATAATGTTATTGTTCTGGAACATAACAAACCGCTTGTATTTGGTACCAATAAAGAAAAAGGAATTAAGCTGGATGGACTGAATCCGGTTATTATTGATCTTAATGATGGTAAACATTCAATTAATGACTGCTGGGTACATGATGAATTTGATGATAATCCCACAAGAGGTTTTATTCTTGCACGTTTTTCTGATATTGCCGGATTCCCAACTCCAATCGGCGTATTCCGTCAGTTTAATAAACCTACTTACGATGGAGACTACCACAAACAAATTGCGCAGATACAAGAGAAAAAAGGGAAGGGCACCTACGAAAAATTAATGTTCACTTCTAATACATGGGAAGTTAATTAGTCAAAATTTTTTGATACTGGATTATTGATTAAATTTGAAGGGCGAAGTAAATGCTTCGCCTTTTATTTTTTTATAAAACGAAAAAAATATGGACAAAAAATTTATAATATTAAAAAAAATAATCGAGAAACATTATTCATTTCTTTTATCTACACATGTTAATCCTGATGCAGATGCTTTAGGTTCGGTACTTGCTTTGTATGAAATATTAACCATGCTGAATAAAAAAGTTAGAATTGTAAATCATAGTGCAACTCCTTATAACTTAGAATTCCTTGATTCGAAAAATGTAATTGAAAAATATGATGAAAACATTCATAAAAATATTTTTGATGAAGCAGAAGTCTGCATTGTTACTGATCTTAATCAGGCAAACAGAATTGTGAAGATGGAAAAGGGATTTAGAGAATTTAAAGGAGTTAAAGTTTGTATTGACCATCATAAAGACCCGGAAAATTTTGTAGATCATTTAATTGTGGGAGATGAATATTCTGCTTCTTCAGAAATTATTTACCAGTTTATTAAAGAGACAAAAATTGTTAAGATGAATCATAAACTGGC
Source organism: uncultured Melioribacter sp. (assembly GCA_964464825.1). Lineage (GTDB taxonomy): Bacteria > Bacteroidota > Ignavibacteria > Ignavibacteriales > Melioribacteraceae > DYJK01. Next base: position 6,692 of record CAYXKL010000113.1, read on the forward strand.
TGAATTGATTTATGCCGGAATTATGACTGATACGGGTTCCTTCCGTTTTGAAAGAACATCACCAAAACTTCATAGGATTGTAGCAGAATTACTTAGTTATGGTGTTAATCCAACACTTCTCTATGATAGAATTTATGATCAATTTAAGATAGGAAGATTAAAACTTCTGGGTGAAGCATTAAGTTCAATCAATATTTATGCAGACGGAAAGATTGCTGTAATGATTGTAACTAAAGAAGCTTTAGAAAGAAACTCGGCAACCGAAGCGGATATTGACGGTTTTGTTAATTATTGCCTATCAATACAGAACGTGCTGCTTGGTATTTTAATTTATGAATTGAAAGACGGCATCAAAATCAGTTTTAGATCGAAAACAGATGTTAGCGTGCTCGAACTTGCAAAAGAATTCGGCGGTGGCGGACATACAAACGCAGCCGGTGTAAGATTATTTAATACTGATATTAATACAGTTAACGGCAGACTAATTGAAGCTGCTCAAAAATATTTACCACGAGAGGCATAAAATGAATTTTAAGATCAATATTAAGGCTCAGAATGATATTATTAAATTTGAAAAAGAATCTGCATTAATTAAATTTTTTATTGATGCCGATAATCTTGAGAAACTGACGGAAGCATTTTTTGTTAACCTGAATTTCAAATTGAATCATATTCAAAAAAAATCTTTTCTAAACAAAAAGAACGATGAATTGACCTTTCATTCATCAGACGGTGAACCATCGGTAATCTTTCTTAAAAAGATTAAAATTGATAAAGATTTTTCTAACGACTTCTTTAGAAATTATTTTGCCGGATTGATCCAATCATTAAAAGATAAAGAGGTTAAAACGCTGCATATAATTGTACCGGCGTTCAATCATTTCCCGGGACATTTCGATAGCGATTTGTATATGATACAAACTATGATCGAAGGAATTCATCTTGGCAACTACACATTTGATAAGTATAAATCGGAAAAGAAGAAAGAGCAATTATTGAATATTAATCTGCACTATAACGAACCGGCAAAGATCAAAAGTGTAATTGAATCTGCAGCTAAATTAATGGAAGCAGTTCATTTCACACGCGATTTGGTTAATGAACCTTCAATTACATTAACTCCCCAGGAATTTGCAAAGAGAACAAAAGCCGAATTAACAAAGCATAAAATAAAAGTCACTGTTCTGGATAAGAAAGAATTACAGAAACGGAAGATGAACGCAATACTTTCTGTTGGAAATGCGAGCGTTAACGATCCATTAATGATGGTATTAAATTATAAACCCGAAAAATCAAAGAAAAAAATTGCACTAGTTGGCAAAGGTGTTACATTTGATTCCGGAGGACTTTCAATTAAACCAACTGCCGGTATGCTAGAAATGAAAGCCGATATGGCTGGCGGTGCACTTGTTGTTGGAACAATTAAAGCTGCTGCTGCGCTGAAACTTCCAGTTGAACTGATTGGAGTTGTGCCGTGTGTTGAAAATATGATAGGCGCTGCTTCCTACAAACCGGGTGATGTTATCGTAGCTGCTTCGGGCAAATCAATCGAAGTGAAAGATACAGACGCAGAAGGTAGAATCATTTTAGCTGATGCGCTTCATTATGCATCTCAGCAGAAACCGGATGAGATTATTGACTTTGCAACTTTAACCGGTGCAATTGCAGTTGCTCTCGGTGTTATAATTGCCGGACTCTTTACAAAAAATGATGAAATTGCCGATAAACTGACAGCTTCTGGAAACAAAACTTTTGAAAGAATGTGGCGGATGCCTTTCTGGAATGACTACAAAACTATGATAAAAAGTGAAATTGCAGATGTCTCTAATCTTGGTCCGAGGTGGGGCGGTGCAATAACTGCCGGAAAATTTTTAGAACATTTTGTTGATGAGAAGATTCCGTGGGCGCATCTCGATATTGCCGGTCCATCAATCAAACATGAATTTAACAACTACACAAAAAATTATGATACCGGTTACGGCG
>CAYXKL010000114.1:0-8494 GCA_964464825.1 uncultured Melioribacter sp.
ACGGTATCCTTCACCGATGATTGCTTGGAAATGAACAAATACATCACTTCCGCTAGGTTGTTGAATAAAGCCGTAACCTTTTGAACTATTGAACCACTTTACGGTTCCTTTTACTTTTTCAGCCATCTTAAAGATGCTCCTAAATAATTATAAATAAATTAATTAAAAACGAACAGAGCACCTGAGTGAATTTGTTAATAATTACTAACAAAACTACATTGCTCAAGTTCTAAAAAAATGGCTTAACGATTTTTCCGCAAGCCTTTTCGCTCCGCGGGTAGGGCTCGAACCTACAACCCTGCGGTTAACAGCCGCATGCTCTGCCATTGAGCTACCGCGGAATTCAATCAAATAGAACAAAATTGAGGTCTAAAAATAGATTTTGATTTCTCTTTTGTCAAGTAATCAACTAATTTTTTTCACTTATTTTCCAACTTAAGATAACCTCATTCTAACTATTGAGAAGCCTTTCTTTTCGTATTTTAGGACTGATTCTCTTTAATTGTTCATATTAATTAAATTCGTATAACATTCTTATTATTTGAAGCTATTACAATTTTTCAATTGGGCACATTAATTGTAATTAAATCAAGTCTAATTATTTGAGGTTGTTTATGGATACTAATGATCAATTAAAAAATAAAATTCAAAATGCTTTTAAGAATTGGGATGATCTTTGTTATAAAAAAACAATATCTAAATTTCCTGAAAGACAAAAAGAATTTACTACCCAATCATTTACTCCAGTTAAACCGTTATATATTCCTCAAGAAAATGAAAACTATCTTGATAAATTAGGATTTCCGGGACAATATCCATTTACGCGTGGTGTTCAGCCTTCTATGTATCGTGGAAAATTTTGGACGATGAGACAATATGCCGGATTTGGTACAGCTAAAGAATCTAATGAACGATATCAATATTTATTATCACAAGGTCAAAGCGGTTTATCTGTTGCCTTCGATCTTCCAACTCAAATTGGATATGATAGTGACGACCCAATGTCTTTAGGTGAAGTCGGGAAAGTTGGAGTTGCTATTGATACACTTGCTGATATGGAAATATTATTCAATCATATTCCTCTTGATAAAGTTTCTACATCAATGACTATCAATGCACCGGCTTCCGTTCTTCTTGCTATGTATATAGCTGTTGCAGAAAAGCAAGGTGTTAATAAAGATAAAATCAGCGGAACAATTCAAAATGATATTTTAAAAGAGTATGTAGCGAGAGGCACTTACATTTTTCCGCCAAAACCATCAATGCGTTTGATTACAAATATTTTTGATTATTGCTCTAAAGAAGTACCGAAGTGGAATACTATTTCTATTTCCGGTTATCACATTCGTGAAGCTGGTTCTACTGCAGCACAAGAAATCGGTTTTACACTTGCCGATGGGATTGCTTATGTTGAAGCTGCTTTAAAAGCCGGATTGGATGTAGATGAATTTGCCGGTCAACTTTCCTTCTTTTTTAATGCTCATAACGATTTACTCGAAGAGGTTGCAAAATACAGAGCAGCACGCAGATTGTGGGCTAGAATTATGAAAAAAAGATTCGGCGCAAAAAAAGAGAAATCACAAATGCTGCGCTTCCATACACAAACTGCGGGTTCATCATTAACTGCACAGCAAGTTGATAATAATATCGTTCGTGTTACAATTCAAACTCTTGCTGCAGTTTTAGGCGGTACTCAAAGTTTACACACTAATTCACGTGATGAAGCTCTTGCACTTCCTACAGAAGAATCCGTGAGAATTGCACTCCGCACTCAGCAAATTGTGGCATATGAAAGCGGTGTGACAAATACTATTGATCCATTAGCCGGTTCATATTATATAGAATCATTAACCGATCAAATTGAAAATGAAGCTGAAAATTATATCAATAAAATTGATGCTATGGGTGGAGTTATAAATGCGATTGAGTCTGGATACATTCAAACAGAAATTCAAAAATCAGCTTATCGGTTTCAGCAAGAGGTTGAAAGAAAAGAAAGAATAATTGTAGGTGTTAATAAATTTAATGTTGATGAGAATCGACCTTCCGGTCTTCTAAAAATTGATGAGAATACTCAAAAAGAACAAATTGAATTTCTAAACAGAATTAAAACACAAAGAAATAATTCTGAAGTTGAACAAAAATTGTTAGAACTAAAAAAATGTGCTGAAAGCGAAATTAATTTAATGCCTTGCATTTTAAATGCTGTTAAATCTTATGCAACTATTGGTGAAATTTGTAATACTTTGAGAGAAGTGTTTGGTGAATACAAAGAGCATGTGGTGATTTGAATTTTTCTATTGTTTCATTGGTGAAGGACTTATATAAATCCAACAATAGAATAATTTAACATTAAAATAATTGGATATTAATACAATAACAAAAATTCAAAACTATTAACCGGGTATTACAATGGAACTAACACATATAGAACATATCGGTATTGCTGTAAAAAATTTAACTGAATCAATAAAATTTTATGAAGATATATTTGGTTTAAAGTGTTATTCAGTTGAAGAGGTTAAGGATCAAAAAGTGAAAACTGCATTTTTTATGATTGGTCAAACAAAAATTGAATTGCTTGAAACAACAGATCCTGATGGACCAATAGCAAAGTTCATTGAAAAAAAAGGTGAAGGAATTCATCACATAGCATTTGCTACTGTAAATCTAAAAGATTCCCTTAAGGAAATTGAATCAAAAGGTATTCAATTAATTGATAAGGAACCTCGCAAAGGTGCAGAAGGATTGAATATTGCTTTCCTTCACCCGAAAGCTACTCAAGGTGTTTTAACTGAATTGTGTGAACACGGAAAATGAGTTCAGAACTAAGTATGTATAGAGCAGAGTAAAATGAAAAGTTATTTGAGCCATTAGTTATTTATGAAATTGTATTGTAACAAAAGTTTAAAAATTTTTATTGTAAGAGTTAACATAAATGTTAGTGAGCAGTATATAAACTTCAAAAAGTTTATAACTATGCTCTCTACGTTCTACACTCTGCAATAATATTCGGAGGTTAAATGGCATTACAAGAAAAAATTAAAGAGTTGATGGATTTACGTGCCAAAGCTCGACTCGGTGGTGGTGAAAAAAGAATCGAGTCACAGCATCAAAAAGGAAAATTTACAGCACGCGAAAGAATTGATATGCTTCTTGATGAAGGTAGCTTTGAAGAATTTGATATGTTCGTTTCTCACAGAACTGTTGATTTTGGACTTGATAAACAATCATACTTATCAGATGGCGTTGTTACCGGCTATGGTACAATTGATGGAAGACTAGTTTATGTTTTCTCTCAAGATTTTACAGTATTCGGGGGCTCACTTTCAGAAATGTATGCAGCAAAAATATGTAAGGTAATGGATAAAGCGATGAAAGTTGGTGCACCTATCATTGGTATAAATGATAGCGGTGGTGCACGTATTCAAGAAGGTGTAAAAAGTTTAGGCGGCTATGCAGAAATTTTTCAACGTAATATTATGGCATCGGGTGTTGTTCCGCAAATCTCCGCTATATTCGGCCCTTGTGCCGGCGGTGCGGTCTATTCACCCGCGTTGACAGATTTTACAATCATGACTAAAGGAACAAGCTATATGTTTGTTACCGGTCCTAAAGTTGTGAAAACAGTAACGGGAGAAACAGTTACAGATGAAGAACTTGGCGGTGCAATGGTGCATGGATCAAAATCCGGTGTTACACATTTTGTAGCAGATGATGAACAAGAAGGAATTTTATTGATCAGAAAGATATTGAGTTACCTTCCGCAAAATAATTTGGAAGATCCTCCAATATCTCCATGTGATGATCCAATAGATAGATTAGAAGATACACTTAATGAAATTATTCCGGAAAGCGCAAACAAACCTTATGATGTTAAAGATGTTATACACGCAGTAGCAGATTATCACGAATTTTTAGAAGTGCAGCGTCATTACGCGCCAAATATGATAACCGGATTCGCACATTTCAATGGGATGCCGGTTGGAATTGTAGCTAACCAACCAAATTATCTTGCTGGAGTTTTAGATATAAATTCATCACGCAAGGCAGCAAGATTCGTCCGCTTCTGCGATGCTTTTAATATTCCTATTGTAACCTTTGTTGATGTTCCCGGATTTTTACCCGGTACAGCACAAGAATACGGCGGAATTATTCTTCACGGTGCAAAATTACTTTTTGCATATGGAGAAGCCACCGTTCCCAAAATTACAATTATACTTCGTAAAGCATATGGCGGTGCTTATGATGTTATGGGATCTAAACATTTACGCGGTGATATTAATTACGCCTGGCCAACTGCAGAAATAGCAGTAATGGGTCCGCGTGGAGCAATTGAAGTTTTGCACAATAGAGAAATAAGTGAAATTCAAGATGAACAAGAAAAGATAAAATTTGTTAATCAGAAAGAAGAAGAGTACAGAAGAAAATTTGCGACACCATACGTTGCTGCAAAATATGGATACTTAGATGATGTAATTGAGCCACGTAATACAAGATTTAGAATAATCCGTGCATTGCAGATGCTCGCAACAAAAAAAGATGTTAATCCTCCCAAGAAACATTCTAACATTCCTCTTTAGGAGATAATATGAATTTTGCATTAATCGCACAAGCATCAGGGGCAGTAGTTGATTCATTAGCAAAAGCTAATATTAACCAAAACTCACAAAAGTTCACCGAAATTGATCCTTGGGGTGTGGGGATGACATTCATTGGAATGGCTGTGGTTTTTCTTTCTCTATTATTGCTTTACTTACTCTTTTTAAATATCACTAAATTTTTAAATCTACGAGTCAAGAAAGCATTAAGAAAATCAGGTAAAGAAGAAAAAGAAGTAAAAGAAAATTTAGAAATGCCCGGGGAAATTAACGCCGCTATTGCTATAGCGCTTCACCTTTATATGAATGAATTACATGACAGAGAAAGTGCGGTTCTAACAATAAATCGTATTGCAAGAACTTATTCTCCTTGGAGTTCAAAAATTTATGGATTAAGACAATTTCCAAGATAAGGAAATGAGGATATGAAAAAATTTAAATTAACAATTAACGGTAGTAAATACGAAGTAGATATTTTAAATGTAGATGATAACATTGCTGAAGTTGAAGTCAATGGTACTAAATATCAAGTGGAAGTCGATAGACAAATCCAAGCAACTAAAACACCTAAGCTAGTACGTTCTGTAGTAGCACCTTCAACTGAATCTGTTAAAAGTACACTTAAAACAAGTAGTCCGCTGGAAGGCAAAGGAACTGGTCATGTTAAATCTCCGCTGCCTGGAGTCATACTTAATATTCACGTTAGAGAAGGTGATGTAGTTAAGATTGGAGATAAATTGATAACATTAGAAGCTATGAAAATGGAAAATAACGTTAATGCAGATAAAGAAGGAAAAATTCTATCTATCAAAGTTAAAGCTGGTGATTCTGTATTAGAAGGCGACCTTTTGGTTGAAATCGGAGGTTAGTGATGGAAAAATTTCTTGAATTTACTGCTCACGGTTTTGATCAATTTATGCGTTACACTGCATTTGCCAATTTCACAATTGGTCACTTAATAATGATTTCAGTAGCATTAATTTTTCTTTATTTAGCGATCGCAAAAGATTACGAACCTTTACTCCTTGTCCCAATTGGATTTGGAATCCTAATAGGTAATATCCCATTCTTAGAAGGTGCTAATTTGCAAATTGGGATTTATGAAAAAGGGAGTGTTTTAAACTATCTCTATTTTGGAGTTTCAAATGGTGTTTATCCACCGCTAATTTTTCTTGGTATAGGCGCGATGACAGATTTTTCCACATTGCTATCAAATCCTAAATTAATATTATTAGGGGCGGCGGCTCAACTTGGAATATTTGGCGCTTATACAATTGCATTAGCACTCGGTTATCTTCCCCAACAAGCAGCAGCTATTGGTATCATCGGCGGTGCTGACGGACCAACAGCAATTTTTCTATCATCTAAATTAGCGCCGGAATTAGTGGGTGCTATAGCTGTTTCAGCTTATTCATATATGGCTTTAGTACCGGTAATTCAACCTCCTATTATGAAGTTATTAACAACAAGTAATGAACGTGTGATCAAAATGAAACCACCGCGCCAGGTTTCTAAATTGGAGAAAATTATTTTCCCTGTTGTAGGATTATTACTTACTTGTTTTATTACTCCTTCCGCTCTTCCATTATTAGGAATGCTATTTTTTGGTAATATCTTGAAGGAAAGTGGAGTTACAAAAAGATTAGCAGATACCGCAAAAGGTTCTTTGATTGATATTGTTACTATATTAATTGGTTTAACAGTAGGAGCATCAACTCAAGCTACAACATTTTTAACAGCTAAATCTGTTGGTATCTTTGCATTAGGTGCTGTCTCTTTTATGATTGCAACATTTGGTGGAGTTATGTTTGTTAAGATTATGAATTTATTTCTAAGTGATGAGAATAAAATCAATCCTTTAATTGGCAATGCTGGAGTATCAGCGGTACCAGATAGTGCACGTGTTTCTCAGGTTATTGGATTGCAATATGATCCAAACAACCATTTATTGATGCATGCAATGGCACCAAACGTTGCTGGTGTAATTGGTTCGGCAGTTGCAGCCGGTATCCTTCTATCATTTTTTATGGGTTAATATTAAACTATGGTTTATAATTACTCTGGATTTCGATTTTAATTTTTTATTCAAAAAGATTTTCTAATCTTTACATCAATAAATTTCAATCATAATTATTTGCTTAAACATGGATATTGAATTCTACTTTTGGATTGCGTTCATTATATTATTCATACTTGTCTTTACAATCGACATGTATGTTACCGATCACCGTAAAGGTAAAATTAAAGTAAAGACTGCTCTAATCTGGTCTGGTGTATGGATAACCACAGCTTTATTATTCGGATTAGCTATTTATCTTTTCTTCCCACCAGATGAAAAATACAAAGCATTTGAATTTTTAACCGGATATATAATTGAGTATTCTCTATCTGTTGATAATTTATTTGTATTCATTTTAATTTTTACAATGATGGGCATAGAGGAAATCCATCAGCCAAGAATTCTTAAATGGGGTATTCTCGGTGCAATAGTTTTAAGAATTGCATTTATTATTGCCGGTGTTGAGTTGATTAAAAAATTCGGTTTTATGTTTTACGTACTCGGTGCTATTCTAATTTATACTGCAATAAAAATGTTCTTTTCAAAAGAGGAAAAAATTCATCCGGATCATAACATATTTGTTAAGCTGGCAAAAAAAATATTTAAAGTTAAAACCGATGTTGGCACAGATCATTTTTTTATTAAACATGATAATCATATTTATGCTACTGTTGCATTTATAACATTAGTACTTGTAGAATCAACCGATCTTGTTTTTGCTATTGATTCTATTCCGGCTGTTCTTGCAATAACCCGGGATCCTTTTATAGCTATCACTTCAAACTTGTTTGCAATACTTGGATTGCGGTCATTGTTTTTTGCATTATCCGGTATTCTAAATCTCTTCCGTTACCTTAAATATGGAATTTCTTTTATTCTATTATTTATTGGTACTAAAATGTTGATTTCCGGATGGGTTCATATTCCAGTTGAATATTCTTTATTAGTGATACTCGGAACTTTGCTAATTTCAATTTTAGCATCTGTTATAATCAAAGAAGAAGAGGAAAAGGATCATCATCCATTTCACGAACATCCGCCAAAAAAAATAAGAGATAAACTTTTAGAATAAATGTGGATAAGTACTAGCAGAATTTTATTTTCATGGATTATTTAAGGCATTAATCCTTTTCTTTTCAGAAACATCTACCCAGCTTGCAAGCACAATATCACCGCTAACGTTTACTACGGTTCTAGACATATCTAAAATTCTATCAACGCCAAGTATAATTCCAATTCCTTCTGCCGGTACACCAATAGTCTGCAGCACCATAACAACTAATGGAAGTGAACCTCCAGGCACTCCGGCAGTTCCAACACCGGCAAGTATTGCAAGAAAAACTACTATAAGCTGCTGTGTAATAGTTAAATCTACACCGAAAAACTGAGCAAGAAAAAGAACTGTTATTCCTTCATATAGTGCTGTTCCGTTTTGGTTTGCGGTAGATCCGACTGTCAATACAAAATTTGTAATATCTTTATCAACTTTTAATTTATCATTTGTTACTCTAATAGAAGTAGGCAGTGTTGCATTTGAAGAACTTGTTGAAAATGCTGTAATTATAACTTCACTGATATTCTTGAAAAAGTCTAACGGATTCTTCTTTATAACATATTTAATAATTGCACCGTATGTGAATAGAAAATGAATAACGAGTGCTCCAAGAACAATTAATACATAATTCAGTAAAATTAAAATTATCTTAAAACCAAGAGTTGATGCAGTTGAAAAGATTAATGCAGCTACACCAAAGGGTGCAAGTTTCATTGCGAAGTCTATCATTTTCATCACTACTTCATAAACACCTTGTAATGTTCTAATCAGAGGTTCTAC
>CAYXKL010000115.1:0-7910 GCA_964464825.1 uncultured Melioribacter sp.
GAATTTTACATGGAATCCGCTCGGTACTTATAGAGGATTTCGTTTTGAAATACGGATGAAAGCACCCGAGTTCAAAGATATTAAAGTGACCAAATCAAGCGGATTATATTCAGGCCGTCTCTAAACCTCTCATATTACTTATTTAGTTATTCAAGGTCTTCTTTATAATTAATTTAGTTAATACTTGACAAATACATAAATAATTTTATATTATAGTCCCAAATTCCTTATAAATTAATATATTTATCGGTAATTAACGCAATTAGTAAGGTTACAATTAAGAAATAATTGCAATTCTAACTGTTAGTTGAAAAGAGAGCATCATGAAAATAAAAATCGAATTATTAATCATTATCAAAGGAGGAAAGTTATGAGCAGCGAATTTTTGTAACACAGCTAACAAATTTACTTAGTGATTTATAACTTCCAGTTTAACAAGGAGAAAAATCTTATGGAAAATAAAATAATCTTTGACACAATATGGGTGCTGTTTACTGCCATGCTTGTGTTTTTTATGAATCTCGGATTTGCTTTGGTTGAATCCGGATTCGCAAGAAGTAAGAATACTGTAAATATTCTTTCAAAAAATTTTATTGTATTTGCTATCTCATCCCTTGCATTTTGGTTAATCGGTTGGGGATTAATGTTCGGAGATGGTAATAGTTTTTTTGGATTGAAAGGATTAATAGGTTTGAGCGGTGCTGATAATAGTCCGGCTACCGGTGAAGCATATTCAGGTGATTATTCTTCGATGAGTTGGGCTACGGTGCCTTTGTTAGCAAAGTTTTTTTTCCAATTAGTCTTTGCCGGTACTGCGGCAACAATAGTTTCCGGTGCTGTTGCTGAAAGAATAAAATATATTTCATTTATAATTTTCTCTTTCGTTCTCGTTGCCTTTTTATATCCAACTACCGGTCATTGGATTTGGGGTGGTGGTTGGTTAGCGCAATTGGGATTTTGGGATTTTGCCGGTTCTACAGTCGTGCATTCTGTCGGCGGTTGGGCAGCTTTAACCGGTGTTTTAGTTTTAGGTCCGCGTATTGGTAAATATAAAGACGGTAAAATTTTTCCAATTCCCGGTCATAATATGACCTCTGCTACTATTGGGGTATTAATACTTTGGCTTGGGTGGTTTGGTTTTAATCCAGGTAGTACGATGGCTGCAGATCCGGAAGCTATTTCACGGATAAGTATTACAACAAATAGTGGAGCCATTGCCGGGTTACTAAGTTCTACAGCAATTGCTTGGTTGATTTTAGGAAAACCTGATCTTAGTATGACTATCAATGGATGTCTTGCTGGATTGGTTGCTGTAACTGCCGGGTGTGCATATATAAGTGTTGGCAGTTCTTTATTAATTGGTGCTGTTGCCGGTGTAATTGTTGTTTTTGCTGTTATTGGTTTTGATAAAATTAAAATTGATGACCCGGTTGGTGCTTTAGCTGTTCATTTGGCTAATGGAATTTTCGGAACGTTAGCTGTGGGTCTCTTTGCTCAAGATCAATTTATGCCGGGGACAACCGGTAATGGTCTATTTTTTGGCGGTGGTTTTGGTTTATTATCCAGACAGTTTATTGGTGTTCTATCCGTTGGTGCATTTACATTTATAGTCTCTTTTATTGTTTGGTCTCTCATTAAAAAATTCATCGGTATACGTGTTTCAGAAAAAGAGGAAATTGAAGGTTTGGATATTGGTGAGCATGGAATGGAAGCTTATCCTGAATTTGAAAAAGTTAGTTAATCTGTTTACTCATATAGCAGTACGAAAATTTTGATAATTAATTGAAGGAGATATTATGAGATCATTTTACAAGTATTTTAAATTTATTCTTTATTTAATAATTTTTATTCCCAATTTGAATATTGCACAATCACTTTCTGTGAATGTCGATTTTGTAAACAGATATATTTGGCGTGGTTTCGATCTTGGTGCTAATACTCCTAGTCTGCAGCCGAATGTTAAATTTTCAGCTGGTGATTTTTCAGCCGGTTTCTGGGGTGCGTATGCCTTAGCCAATGAAAAAGCTTTAGAAGAAATTGATTTTTATGCCGGTTATTCTTTTAGTCTTTCAGAATCGGGAAGTATTTATATTGGTTTTACAGATTATATGAATCCTAATAGCGGTATAAAAATCGGAAGTTTCTCAAATTACGATGATTCTGATGGACCCGGTGCTCATTACTTAGAGTTAAATGCCGGTTATTCCGGTCCGGAAAGTTTTCCCTTTACTTTCAGCTTTAATTCTTTTGTTTACAATATTGAAAATAATCCGATCTATTTTCAGATAGCTTATAATACCTCTATAGATGATGTCGGATTTTCAATTTTTACCGGTGCAACTACTGGTGATGAAAATGGTTATTATGGCGTTACAGAATTTAGCGTAATAAACCTTGGATTCACTGCATCAAAAAGTATTAAAGTGACGGAAAGTTTTAGTGTCCCATTATTTGGATCAATTATTCTAAATCCGGCTGCTGAAGATTTATTTTATGTGCTGGGATTCAGTTTGTAATAATATCTTGAATAAGAAAAAAACGAGGTAATTAATGAAAAAAATAGAAGCAATTATTAGACCTCATAAATTAGATGAGGTTCAGGATGCACTGAGTGAAGCCGGATTCCCGGGGCTTACTGTTTCAGAAGTTAGGGGATATGGCAGACAAAAAGGTCATAAAGAAATTTACCGTGGTACGGAATACAACATTAACTTTGTACCAAAACTTAAAATTGAATTAATCTGTTCTGATGATAGAACAGAAAATGCTGTTGATATAATAATAAAAACATCAAAAACCGGCGATGTTGGTGATGGCAAAATATTTATTTACAATGTACATGATGCAATAAGAATCCGTACCGGTGAATCCGGAGAAAGTGCTCTCTAAATATTAATTCTTTGCCTCTTCTCTGTTGGATTAAAAAAGCACAATAGATTAAATTCTATTTGTGCTTTTTTACTGTTTCTAATCAACTTATTCAACAAATATTTTGTTATAATAAAAAACAAGTGTGATAATGAAAAAAGTAATCATAATTGGCGGAGGATTCGGGGGATTGAGCGCTGCTAAAGCACTCAAGAATGCTGATGTTGAAATCACCCTCATAGATAAAACAAATCATCATTTATTTCAACCGCTGCTATATCAAGTTGCTACTGCGGCACTCTCGCCGGCAGATATTGCATCTCCAATAAGGTCAATTCTGAGTAAACAAAATAATATAAATGTAATTATGGGAGAGGTAACTAATATTGATCTAAATGAAAATAAAGTTTTTATAAAAGAGATTTTTTATGAATATGATTATTTAATTGTTGCTGTCGGTTCTAAACATTCTTATTTCGGAAATGACAACTGGGAATCTGCCGCACCGGGATTAAAAACTATGAACGATGCTCTTAAAATCAGAGAAAATATTCTACTCTCATTCGAAAAAGCCGAAATAATTGGAAAATCAAGTGAAGTGGAAAAGTTTTTAACTTTTGTTATTGTTGGCGGAGGACCAACGGGAGTTGAACTTGCTGGTGCTATTGCTGAAATAGCCCGTAAAACATTGATGAAAGACTTCCGGAAGATTGATCTTACTAAAACTAAAGTGATTTTAATCGAAGCACTCGACCGCCTTTTATATTCATTTGATCCTAAATTAAGCGAGCATGCAAAAAAAGATTTGCAAAATTTAGGTGTAGAAGTTTTATTAAATACAAAAGTTACTTCTCTTAATCACGATGGGGTCTATCTTAATGATAAATTTATTCCTACAAAAAATATTATTTGGGCTGCCGGAAATGTAATCCCTCCATTAATCAAAGACCTTAATGCTGTAATGGATAAATCCGGTAGAATAATAGTAGAACCCGATTGTTCAATAAAAAACTTCCCAAATATTTTTGTAATTGGAGACGCCGCTTTATTCATTCAAAATAATAAACCATTAGCCGGCATTGCACCGGTTGCAATTCAGCAAGGACGATTTGTTGCTAAAATTATTTCTAAGAATATTCCGAAAGAAAAAAGGAAGCCATTCAAATATTTTGATAAAGGTACAATGGCAACTATCGGAAAGGCAAAAGCAGTTCTTCAAATTGGAGGTTTTAAAGCATCAGGTTGGTTCGCTTGGATAACATGGGTCTTTGTTCATATTTTATACCTCATTGGTTTCCGTAACCGCTACAAAGTTTTGGCAGAATGGATCTGGCTCTACTTAACTAATCGAAATGGAATTCGGTTAATTATTAATTATAAATCAATTGATACTTAATTATATTTATTATATTTTGATATCGTCATAAGCTCAATTGACATTTTATTTCTTAACTATAAGTCTATTTTATTTTTTATATAAAAAATAAATACTGATAATCTGTTAGGAATTATTTTGCGACTCCTTTTAAAACTTACAGCAAAGAAGTCTTCAAAAGTGTCAATCAATTATAATTATGCTTTATCTTCTGCAATCTACTCTCTTCTTCAATTTGGGTCGCCTGAATTTTCCTCTTTCCTCCATCAAATAGGATACAAGTCAAACAACAAAACTTTTAAACTTTTTACTTTTACTTTAAAGTTTGAATCCACACAATTGATAAATAATTCTCTTTCATTAAAATCTCCCAATGCTTATCTCTATATAGCTTCTCCAATGATAGAAGATTTTATAAAGAATTTTGTCATTGGAACTTTTGAACAGAAGAAAATTGAACTCTACTCTGATTATATTAAAACTATTTTCAATATTGAAGAGGCAGTATTATTACCTTCACCTTTGTTCAAAGAAAATATGTATTTCAAAATGTTATCACCACTAGTTCTATCTACACAAACAACAAAAAATGGAGAAAAAGAAAGATACTATCTCCGCTATAATGATGATATGAAATTGACAAATCGAATCCTTAATCAAAACCTTGAGAACAAATATCTAGCCATAAATAATTTCCCTTATTCTGGTGTTGGTATTAAACTAGATTGGGATCATGATTTTGCAATTAAATCTATTAATAAAGGCAAAAGATTATCTAAAAAAGTTACTATTACTAAAGACCTTGAAAATCCCATTGACGTTATAGGAATTTTTTGCCCTTTTACAATTTCCGGAGACCCAAAATTGATCTCTATTGGTTATGAATGTGGTTTTGGTGAAAAAAATTCCATGGGATTTGGAATGGTTTATTCCGATTAATAGAAATATTTCCGAAATGTTTCTATTTATATCAAAATAGATTTTTAATAATATTTTTGTACCAAAAGTATAGAGAGAAATATGACACAACAAGAAAAAACTTTAATACTTGGGGCACTCTTCCACGATATTGGAAAGTTTGAACAGAGATGTACTGGAAACCCAAATAAAGAAAAACATCCGTTACTTGGAGCTAAATTAATTGATGATGGGCGTTTTTTGCACCGCTTTCAAAGAATTATCGGGCAAGAAAATGTCCCGGTACTCAAAAACATAATCTCAGAACACCATAACCCTAATGCAAAAGAATTAACTTCTATTGTTCGAGAAGGAGACAGACTTTCAGCAAGTGAGCGGGTTGATTTTGAAGAAGCTGAAACATATCAGGATAGATGGGATCATAAACATCTTGCTTCTTTATTTAGTAAAATCAACATTCTGTCTCCTGAAAAAGTTTCTCTTAGATATTACAAGCATAAACATCTTACAAAAAAACAATTTGATGTGATAATTCCAACAGAAACAAGCGAAGAAGACATAAAAGAATTTGCATATAAAGAGTATGATTGGAATTTATTTAAAGAAGATCTTGAATATGTACTGGATATATATGAGAAAGAGGAGGATTTTGATAGTTTAATAAATTTACTTCTAATAATATTCGAAAAATATATGTGGTGTATTCCCGACTTTACAGGTAGTTCTGAAACAGATATTTCACTTTATAATCATTTAAAAGATGTTGCGGGTTTATCCCACGCTATTCATTTAACCCGCAATGAAAACAATGATTCAAAGAATTTAAATTTGCTTATTGGTGATATACCTGGTATTCAGAATTATATTTTTGATGTAGTAAACCGTAAACCGGCAAAGATTATAAGAGGTCGCTCCATATTTGTTCAGGTTTTAACAAGAAACCTTGCAACAAAATTATTAAAAGCATTTGGTCTTACTGAAGTAAATCTTATAATGCTTGCTGGTGGTAAATTTTATATCCTTGCTCCTGATACAAAACTTCTCGTAGAAACATTTGAAAAGGTCAATAATGAAATAGAAAAATATCTTTTTGATAATTTTAGAATGGAACTTGGTTTTAATTGCGCTTATCATACTTTTTATTATCCTGATTTGATGGATAAAAATAAGCCATTGACATTTGGACAGGTTGTTGAGGAAGCTTCACACGAATTAATTCAAAATAGATATAGATTGTTTTCAAATAAATTATTCCCTGAAAATTCTCTTAATCCAAGAAAATTCATTTGGGAAGAAAAATATATTAACGATGACGGTACGGGAACAGATTCCATAAAATGTAAAGTAACTGATAAACCAATAAGAACAGACAGAAAAGGAGAAATCCAAATTCCAAGCGATGAAGGTTTAGAATTTTTAACTGTCGATAAACAAGTTGAAGTTGAGTATAAAATTGGTGATAAAATTACCGGAAATAATTTAATAATGGTTATTGATGACGATCAGCTTTCAATTGATCCTAAAAATATTTCCAGGATAAATGACTTTAAAGGCAATGCAGAGAATAGGAATAAAACCAAGCTTTTACTGAATCCAACTTTTGATGAATTACTAAAAGAAGCTAAATATGAAAAAGGTATTTTCTGGAATACTCATTATGTAGAAGTTGCTAACTACTGTTCAAGAAGTGAAAAAGAATCTATAATGCCTTTTGAGGATATGGTAAAAGAAAATGATGGGGCGCAGTTTCTATCTCTAATTAAAGGTGATCTTGACAATCTCGGTTTAATAATGGCCTTTGGCTTAGTAGGGGATAAAAAAGAAATAAAAGATGAAAATAAAGGAAAAGATTTAACTGCAATTTCTAGAACCACAACTTTAAGTAATCATCTCAAATATTATTTCAGCTTTTTCCTAAATGGGTTCTTAAGTAATTGGGAAACACAAAAACAAAAAGAATTATTAAATAAGGCTAAGAATGAAAATCCGTCAATTACTACTGAAGAAATAAATAAACTTAAAAATGAAAACCGGATCTACACCATTTTTGCTGGTGGAGATGATTTGATGTTTATAACTCCTCAAAGTTCTGCTGTTAAACTTATTGCTTCACTAAATAATGAATTTGAAAAGTTTACTTGTTCAAACAAAGAAGTACATATCTCTTACTCAGTAACGCATTTCAAGGATCATACGCCAATCAGAATTGTAGCCGGATTTGCTGAAGAAAACCAAAAAGAAGGGAAAAAACATACTAAAAACGAACAAAGAAATTTACTTTTATCTAAAAATAATTCCTCATTCACTGTAGAAAATGATAAAGCTGGAACGTTTATCTTCAATTCTTTCGTTAAGAACAGCGAACTTGCAGATTTAATCAATATGACAAATGAACTTACTGAAAAAGCGAAAGATGAAAAAAGTGGATTAAGCAAAGGTTTGATAAGAAGATTACTTGAACTCTCAGAGATGCTTAAAAAATATCAAGAGAATAATGATGCAATCTATCTTATTGCCTATGCAAGACTAAATCATACTGTAAATCGTTTACTGAAGGATAAAGATAATGACATTAAGAAATTCTTTAAAGATGTTTTAACTATAAATAAAGAGGATAATTTGTATGCTCAAAAAATTGAAAAAATTCTATATCCATTAGTTTGCCAGGTAATTTATAATATTAGAAATTAATAAAGGTATTATTATGAAAACAAAAGGAATAATAACTAGAATAATTGAAGAGAGAAAA
>CAYXKL010000116.1:0-7611 GCA_964464825.1 uncultured Melioribacter sp.
AACCAATATTAGTTTAATTATTTTAAAGGTCTCAATACCAAGATGGTTCGATTCATATGTTAGAAGTAGATACGATTTTCTTTGACATTTTGGTGGGTCTCAATACCACGATGGTTCGATTCATATGCAAGAAAAACTTGTCAATTAATACTTCACGAATTCAGAGTCTCAATACCACGATGGTTCGATTCATATCGAAATAGAAGAGCACTTTACCCTTGAAGTTCTGAATGAGTCTCAATACCACGATGGTTCGATTCATATAAGAAGACGGGTAGGCTTCTAGCATGGTAATGGATGTGTCTCAATACCACGATGGTTCGATTCATATAAAATAGAGATCATAAAAAAATTAGCCACTGAAGTGTCTCAATACCACGATGGTTCGATTCATATCAATTTCAAGGTTGATACAATTAATGGAGCAGTTAAGTCTCAATACCACGATGGTTCGATTCATATAGAATGTTTTCAATAACTTCTGGAGAGTGGAAATTATTAGTCTCAATACCACGATGGTTCGATTCATATTTATTGTGAAACATATATCCCCCGTCTTAGTGCCTAGTCTCAATACCACGATGGTTCGATTCATATTGATTATGGAGAAGTTGTTGGAACTTCTTCCGAAGAAGAGTCTCAATACCACGATGGTTCGATTCATATGCCTTCGTTAAATATTGAGGATTACGGAGAAGTTCAAGTCTCAATACCACGATGGTTCGATTCATATTTGTTTAAGACTGCTTCTAAAATCCTTCTTTCTTGGTGTCTCAATACCACGATGGTTCGATTCATATGACACTTTTGTCAAAAAAGTAAACGGTTTCAAATCGGGTCTCAATACCACGATGGTTCGATTCATATTCATCCGGTATAAGATAACTAAAATATCTAAGTGGTCTCAATACCACGATGGTTCGATTCATATCCGTCTACTGCATATTATCTATGCAAACATTGTGTCTCAATACCACGATGGTTCGATTCATATCCGGATAAAACTATTAATGAAGCATCCGAACATCAGTCTCAATACCACGATGGTTCGATTCATATAGTAAATATATAATATTTTTTGATAGATAGCTTTAGTTTTTTGCACGTAAAGGAACAATTGTCGATCTAATTTTTTTAATCCCATTATATTATAGAATAATATCAAAAAATTGTTTTTTAATTAAATTTCTAAATCATAAATGTAATTTCGTTTTTTTCTATTCCTAAAATTTCTCTATCGACAACTTGCTTGTTTCTTATTTCAAAAAAAATAATAGAATCATTTTTTTTATCGAGAATTTTTGCAAGTTTAGTTTTTAGAGAAATGAACTGAGCTTTTGTCAATTCCCCTTCAAATACGGAATTTTGAATCCAATTAAGATAACGCCGGCATGTTTTTAAAAGCTTGGGTAGTCTTTTAGGAGACGTGCAGTCGTATGTTAAAATGTAGTACATAACTTTTCTTTTATTATCGTTTACCATTTTGAAATAAAAGGAGTGTACTCCTCTTCTCCGTTAATATGTTTAATAAGTTTATAGCATTCTTCTTTTACGAGCCGTTTATAGCTCATCTTTTTACCTTCAGGGGTGGTTATTGTGGTAGAAAGTTTCGATTCAAGTTCCGACACAAAAGTTTTTTTTGAATTTTCTTTTAATATACATCTGCCGTTCTTCCTAATTGCTTCCTTTTCTGAAATCATATTTTTGTTGATTAATTTAAAGATTGTCCGGTCTGTAAAAATAGGTTTGAAAATTTCAGCAAGGTCGTAGCATAAAGGAAGTTTTCCTTCACCTACTTCGTGAATAAAACCAATTTCGGGATAAAGACGTGTTTGGTAAATTTGATTTAGACAAATGGAATAAACAATCATATTGCCGTAAGAAATAAGAGCATTAATTAAATTATTAGGCGGATTTTTAACCCGATGCGTGAAATCTACCGGATAATTGAAGATGTGTTTCCATGCAGAATAATATGTTTTTTTTATAGTTCCTTCAATACCAAGCAGTTCTTGCACATCATTAGCATCTTCAACATATTCAATCATGTCTTCAATGTAAGAAATTTCATCCTGAACATGTGAACCGCGGTTAGCATGATATTTAAGATTTAATATAGAATTTCTTGAGGCGGCAGTTATAAATTTTTTTGCAAGGAAAAGTCTTCTTTTTGCATTTGTGTAGTGTGCAGATTGCTGAATAAGAATTGAACCGGAAATATTACTGTTAGATGGAAGAAAAGAACCGGCAAAATTTCCATTGTAATTAAATGAATGGAGCGGAATTTGATTTTGAGATAAGAAGTATAGGAACCGGCTGTTGAAGCGGATGGACCCAAATGCAAAAATTGATTCAATGCTTTCAACTGGTATATACTTCTTATCCCCGGAAGGAATAATACAATCCGGATCGAGAAAAAATTCTTCTTGCTGAATCTCTTTATCTTCTTGTTCTTCTAACTCTTCTTCTGTGTATTCTCTAGTAAGTTTTTCGCACAGAATTGTTGAATCCTTTCTCCGGAGTATTGTATCAGAAAATAGATATAGATTCTGTTTCATAATTAATCCCCTTTTTATGTGGCAGCTTTGTTACTTTTTTTAGCAAAATGTTTAATCCAGATATTCCCTAATATTAAAGTTGTTAGTGCAAGCCAAATTCCGTGTACGGTAAATGTTAAAAGCATTCCAAAAACAATTAGAAATAAAATTGTATAAGAAATTATTTTAGGCATTTTCTTAAAAAATATTGTGTGAAGAACATAAATCAATCCAACTGAAAGAAATAATGTTCCAAGCAGAAGTATCATTAAAGTATCCTTTTTTTGTTGATGGAAATTTATAGATGGACTAAAAGATTTGTTAAAAAAGAAATGTTTCGGAAAGGTTTCGGGATGAATTGAGAATTTAGAACATGTCCGCCATCCATCTGGCGGATTGAGAGTTGAGAATTGAATTATAGATTAAATAAAAATTTTAATAGGAAATTTTGAATTTGTTTTTTGAGGCTTTTATGATATATGATGTTTCGTAATGTTTTTTTATGCTTTCTATTTTGAAGACGTTGTATAATTCCGGATCAGAAAAAAGGGATGCAAGTTTTTTATTTATTTTGGATCTTTTGGAACGGAAAACAGAAGGATCCAAACCATTCTTTAACCAGGATTTTTCTTTCTTCTCATCAATAAAATAATGGGAATATTTTTCTTTTAAACATTCAATTAACTTAAGACCATAACTGCCGGAGTTAATATAATTGATTGAAAATGGAACCGGATTGCCGGAGATAGATTCTTCAGCAAAAAGTAAATAGATAGCCATTTCAAGAGGTTCAAGATTAATTGTATTTGAATCGAATGTAAAAGAACGTTTTCCGATATCAATAAAGAGCTGGCGCTTATCATAAATTTTGTGAAGCTGATTTTGTGTGTATTTAACTATATCAACAAATTTTTTGTTCAATATCTGAGGGTTGGGATTTCCTGACATTAATAATGAACGAAGTCGTACATAAGGGATTTCTGATATTTCTAATGCCTTGTGTTCTTTTTTATTTAACGGGTAAAATCCTTTGAATTCATTTTCTTCCGAAGTAAGAACGTGCAGTAGTTTGTCGTTTTCTCTACCAAAGACAGAAAGAGCAAAGGCAAGATGCACAGACATCGATTTTCTTCCGCCAGAGATTACACAATAGAGTGTTGTTTCAAATTCGTTAGTTTTATTTTTAATTAGCTCTGCCACTTTGTTAGGGAAAAGCTGATTTTGTTTATCAGAGCGTACATCAGAAAGTTCAATTGATTCTTCTTTAGCTACAATTATATGTGTATCGTTATTCTCAAAAGCCGGCTTTACTAATTTATACTTATCGCAAAGAGATTCAATTTCCCTTTTAAGCGGAGATTTAGGAGTTGAGGGATGTTTATCAATACCAAGTACTACTTCTCTACCCCGGGATGTAGTGAGAACATAAATTTCGTGAATTAAAATTTTCTGTTTAACAGATAAACAATAGAAGGATTCTGTAATTATCTGCGGTGTAAGTCCGGAAACACAAATAAGGATGTTTTTTGTTTTCATAAATTTAAATGTATGTTGTTATTAACTTGAATTACTGATATTGATAATTCCTTAGCGCGGTTCAGAAATTTTTCTGAATGTTTGTTAGCAGTTACAAAAATTCCTTTTCCAAATGTACCACTTGTAATCTGCCGGAGAGTTTCCAGTTGGTAAAGATCAAACTGATTATCCTTTTTACCCGTTTTACAAGAGTAGATATTAAGTCTGTAATCTTTTAGCACCATTACATCAATTTCATTTTCAACACCTTCATCATTTTTTATCTTAATGCCGATTAAAGGATTAAGATTATTTTTATGCTTAAGTAAATAATAAATATAAAACTCAAGCCAATCCCCGCTTTTGAAATCACTGAACACAACTTTTATTGAAGATTTTTTCTGCTTACCGTACTGAATGAAATAATTATCAAAGTTTTTCTGGAATTGGAATACGTTATCATTACTAATGATAGTAAATTTGGGTTTGTGAATATTAATTTCAGAAGCGAGAGATTCTCTAACCTTTGTGTACATTTCTATAAAAGAATTCATCAAACCATTAGTCTCGATGAAAGAGAATAATTTGAAATAATTTTCTTCATTATCAATATTTTTAGTTTCTTCAATTGTATAACCATAAGAGAGAAGGTAATCCTGAATAGTCAATCCAGCGACAAGACTTGATAAATTATATTCGGGGAACAGAGTAATTATATTTTGATGTTCAGTATCACAATAAATAATTTTTTTATCTTTTTCCGCGAAAGCTTCGTAAGCAGCAAGCGCCATAAGCTTGGTACCGCCGGTAACATTCAAACAAACATCAGAACCGGAATTATCCAATTCGTTTTTAATTACTTCCTTAAACGCTATATAATCATACGCATTAAGACCATCTTTTCTTTTAACATTGATTTTCTTTGAAGCAAATAATTTTTCAAGATTATCGGCACAGAATTTTTCTTCCGGAGTTGCTAGTAAAAAAACATTTTGCGGTTTAAACATCAGAACAGGTAGTACATTAGCCATAGCCTGACGTGAGATCAGGCAAAACATTGTGGTCATTTATAATTCCCTGAATTTTATGAAGTTGAACGTTACAATTTTTTTCCCTTCAGCTTCATCAACAATTCTGCTTGTAGTAGAAACAACTACTTTAATTCTGTCTTTTTTAAGAAGTAGAGTTAAAAAGTAAACAAATGAAAATTCCCCCATCAAGTGGACAGCATTATTTTTATCGGATGTTTGTCTTAATAAGTTTTTAACTTTTTTAAAATAGTCCACAGCTTTTGATTTCACATCTTGAGAATCAGCATACGGAGAAATCTGAGGAAACGAAATATCAATAACATCTTTAAATTTTCTTTTAGCTGATTTTAATTGTTTATCAGACCAGCTGGTACTAGGATGATTGGAAAGGTTGATGAGCATAGTTATCTCTGAGTTTGATCGTGTGTTCCGAATTCTGTTAGCAATAAAATATTACCATCTTTAACACAATTAATTCTGATCCCAAGATTAGAACGTAAATGAAATAAAACTTTACCTTCAAAAGTTTTCGATTCAAGAGGTGAAAATTGTAAGCCGCCTTTAGATAAGTTTGCGGTGTTACCTCCATCATTTTCTAATATTACAGAAACTTTAGCGATAGTTTCCAAAATTTTCATTTTAAATCTGTTGTCTGTAGTACCATTATACTCTTTAATAAAATTATTATGGTATTTTATGAAAGGTATAACCGGAAGTTTATCAAATAGATCATATTTAATTTTATTCCAGATAACTTCTCCCCAAATAGATAAAGTCACATAGTCATCAACTACGTCTATAATAGCTTCTGGGAAGTCCTGGAAATCTGAAGTTTTATAAATTTTATTAGCATTTAAAAGAAGTAACTTTACTTTTTGCTTTTCAAATGGTTCTAAATCAATTTTAATCGGTAATCTGGGTATTTCTATCAATTCAGCTTGTTCGGATTCAAAAATGTAAATGATTTTATCCGAATAAAACATTGCTAAAGTATTTAAATAACCTTGCAAGCTTTTAAATCCGCCAGTAAGATTAAATATAATCTTATGACCATTTTTTCTGTAGTCAGGTAAAAAGTCTTCAAAAGATTTTAGTAATTCCTTTACACCCTCAGAAAATTCATCTTTATTTTTTGTTGATAAACCTTTAGGTGTAAGTAATTGGACTTTTAACGCCTTTGAAACTAAAAATTCTTTTACAACTTCTGCAGATTTAAGTCCCTGATAAGTATCAGTGGTTATCAAAAAATGAAAATCATCTTTACCTAAAGAAAAGTCCTCTTTATAGAACCCAAGAATTCCATTAAGCTCAGCACTTTTTCTTCTTAAAGAATGGTTATCTAATTTCACCAACTCATCATTAACTTTGGTAAAGAGTGCATCAATTAATTTTTTTACATGTTGCGGACAATTAACAGACGAGCAGTTGGAAAACTCATACAACTGTTTTTGCTCATCCTTAGAAGCAGCATTTGTAATTAAACTTGTTCCAACTGTAGAAATAATTAAGTTTTTCAATTACGCCTCTAATCTACAATTTATTGTGAAAGGCATAGCAAATTGAACAGCAAAAGAATTTACTGCTGATATTTCTCCATCGTCAGTTATTCTTCCATAAAAATCCTTCTTGATTACTGTTTTAAAGCAGCTTCCAGCTGTTAAGAAAGAGATGGGGTTTTTAAATGGATTTTCCGATTGAGAAAATTCTTCTCCAAGCTTACCATATTTGGTATTCATTTCATAACCTATCGGAGATATTTTATCGTTTTCAGATGGTAAATAATTACCTAGTGAAACAAAAGCATTTGAGTTTACTGGCTCAATTAAATCGTTAAATTCTACCAACTCACCAACTTCAAATTGCCCGTAACCTGAAGATTTTTTCTTGCCAAACCCAACATTAAAGACCTCTTTAAGAATATTCTCACAATCAAAGGATTTGTAGGCTTCATCTTCAAGTACTTTAATAAGAATAACATAGGAAACATCTTCTCTGGTATACTTTGGACTGTAAGAGAATAATCTTCCTACACTGCTGCCAAAAGTATTTCTGTCAATCTGTACGCTAACCCGAAGAGCTTCGGTAGTTATTGGCTCTTTTTTTTTCTTTTTCTTATCTTTCTTTTCAGCATCGCCTTTATCCATAATTTCAACTTTCGATGTCAGCAGAAAGTTCTTGAATTCGGAGAGTGTAAGATAATTCCGTTCCTTATTTTCTTTACGATTTACAAATTCTAAAACCTTTTCAGTTTTAGCTTCTTTTATTTCTGGCTTGTTAAAAATAAAAGGGCGAGGGAAATGAATTTCTTCATTTACTTTAAGCAGACCATCTGAAATTGTAAACACAGGTTTACCATTTTTATAAAGTGAAATAAACTCGGTTAATTTTTCAACACCAAGTTTTTCTTTCAATCGCCAGCAGAAGTGACCGTAAATTGTATCGGATTGAAGTTCGGTTAAAAGACCAGATTTCTGTTTTATTGTTAATGCGAATGTTTTCATAATAGTTAAATTTCAATTTTATCCCAT
>CAYXKL010000117.1:0-7594 GCA_964464825.1 uncultured Melioribacter sp.
TCAACTTTATCAAGTAACTCACTGAATTCGGTAGAATTCATAGAAATTATTTTTTTTGAATTAATATATGAGATGAGAATTTTCCTTAAGTATTGGTAGTAGTAAACATAATTGAGAATTTGTTTTATTTCAGTTGTGGCTTTATGATTGCTGTCGTCAAAAACAAATTTTAATAACGTCCATTTGGGTCTTGATAAATAATTTATTGTAAATGATGATGAATGTAGAATTAATTTAGAGATATATTCCAGAGAAAACCGTTTAGATTTTTTTACTTCATCACTAATTTGACTGAAATAATGTGTAATCTTTTCGCCGGAATAATCGAATAAGGAATTTTTCAACAATTTCTGCCGGTCTTCAAAAATCATGTAATCAATTTCTGCAGAAATATAATGAAGTATTGCCGGATGAATATCGGTTGAAATAAGCTGTTCAAACGTAAAATAGGGACCTAACCGGTTAACCTTATTCAAATTGAAATCATAAATAAATTTAATTTCTCGTTCGAACATTTATCCTATGCGGTTTTATTAATACTATTACAAATATACGGTAATCTGCCGGAAAGTGACTAAGCGATAATACCAAATATGTAAAAAAAATCCCGACATAATTTGTCGGGATTTTAAAGACGACCCGATGGGTTGTATCCAAAAAAATTGAGACGAAGTATTGAATAACCTCTAGGCTTCTACATTTTCTGGCTTTAATTTAGCCACAAAATAATCTCGGTTCATACGAGCAATATTTCTCACCGAAATTCCTTTAGGGCATTCTGCTTCGCACGCATAAGTATTTGAACAGCTTCCAAAACCAAGTTCATCCATTTTCTTTACCATTGCTTCAACACGAATATAACGCTCCGGCTGTCCTTGCGGAAGCAATGCAAACTGTGAAACTTTTGCACTAACAAACAACATTGCAGAAGCATTTTTACATGCAGCTACACAAGCACCGCAACCGATGCAAGCAGCGGCATCCATTGCCTCCGATGCTTTTTCTTTCGGTATTGGAATAGCATTTCCATCGGGTACACTTCCGGTGTTAACAGAAATAAATCCGCCGGCTTCTTGTATTCTATCAAACCCGGAACGATCAACCATTAGATCTTTAATAATCGGAAATGCTTTTGCTCTGAATGGTTCAATCCAGATAGTGTCACCGTCATTGTAATTTCTCATATGCAACTGGCATGTAGCAATTTTCGGAATATGGCCATGCGGACGGCCATTTATTACAAGACCGCAAGTACCGCAAATTCCTTCGCGGCAGTCGCTTTCAAATGCAATCGGTTCCATATTTTTACGTTCAAGATCATTATTCAGATCATCAAGCATTTCAAGTATTGATGAATCAGGTGAAACAGCAAGTTTGTATTCAGCAAAATTTCCGACTGAATTTGGACCGGCTTGCCTCCAAATTTTTAGAGTTAAGTTTAATTTTTTATCAGCCATTATTTATAACTCCTTGTAGCTAAATGAACATTTTCAAATTCCAGAGGTTCTTTATTTAATTCCCATTTACCGATTTCCTTGAATTCCCATGCGGCTACATATGTAAATTCATCATCGTTTCTTAGCGCTTCACCTTCTTTAGTTTGATATTCAACTCTAAAATGTCCTCCACATGATTCATTCCGGTGAAGTGCATCAACAGCCATCAGTTCGCCAAGTTCAAGATAATCTGCAAGTCTACCGGCTCTTTCCAAACATTGATTTACATCATTAGATTTACCAACAACATTTACATTCTTCCAGAACTCATTACGGAGTTCGGTAATTTCTCCTATCACTTCTTTAAGTCCCTTTTCTTCACGAGCCATACCAACTTTATTCCACATGTATCTGCCAAGTTGCTTGTGAATATCATCAACAGTACGTTTTCCTTTTATCGAAAGAAGTCTTGAAGTCTGATCTTCTATTTCTTTTTTAACTTTATTGAATTCATCATGATCTGTTTTAACAAGATTCGGTTTATCACTAGCGAGATAATTACCAATAGTATACGGCAGAACAAAATATCCGTCAGCTAAACCTTGCATTAATGCACTTGCGCCTAATCTGTTTGCACCGTGATCTGAAAAGTTAGCTTCACCGGCAACAAATAGACCCGGTATATTACTCATCAAATTATAATCTACCCATAATCCTCCCATTGTATAATGAGGTGCCGGATAGATAAGCATGGGAGTTTTATAAGGATTTTCACCGGTAATAGTTTCGTACATCTCAAATAAATTACCGTAGCGTTCTTTTATTTTATTCTCACCTAAGCGTTTAATTGCGTCCTGAAAATCAAGATAGACAGCTTCTTTTCCTTGAGCACCTCTTCCATCATCATAAGCTTCTTTAGCAGCACGCGATGAAATATCACGCGGACTTAAATTACCGTATGTTGGATATTTCCTTTCTAAATAATAATCACGTTCTTCTTCCGGAATATCTTTTGGTGCACGCATATCATTTTTAATTTTCGATACCCAGATTCTTCCATCATTTCTCAAACTTTCACTCATTAATGGTAATTTAGATTGACCTTCACCGTGAACCGGCAAACAAGTAGGATGAATTTGTGTGTAGCAAGGATTTGCAAATGCTGCACCGCGTTTGTGTGCACGCCAAATGGCAGTTGTATTGCAGTTCATTGCATTTGTTGATAGGAAAAAGACATTAGAATAACCTCCAGTTGCAAGTACAACAGCATGACCGGAATATTTTTCAATTTCTCCAGTGATTAAATTTCTGCAAATTATTCCTTTAGCAACACCGTCAACAACAACTAAATCAAGCATTTCTCTTCTTGTATAAAGTTTAACAGTACCGCTTGCAATTTGTCGGTTCATCGCACTATAAGCACCAAGCAGCAATTGCTGGCCCGTTTGACCTCTTGCGTAAAATGTTCTTGAAACAAGTGCACCGCCGAATGATCGGTTATCCAACAATCCGCCATATTCACGTGCAAACGGAACACCTTGTGCAACACATTGATCTATTATATTATCACTCACTTCGGCTAAACGGTAAACATTGGCTTCACGTGCTCTGAAATCTCCTCCTTTAACTGTATCATAAAATAATCGATATACTGAATCACCATCATTACGATAATTTTTTGCTGCATTAATGCCGCCTTGTGCAGCAATACTGTGAGCCCTTCTTGCACTATCATGAAATGTAAAAACTTTAACGTTATAACCAAGTTCGCCAAGGCTTGCTGCTGCCGATGCACCGGCTAAACCGGTTCCCACCACCAGTATATCATACTTACGCTTGTTCGCCGGATTTACAAGTTTCATATTGAATTTATGATTCGTCCATTTATCCTGAATAGGACCGGACGGAATTTTAGAATCTAATTTTATCATAAGTTACCTCCGTAAAAAAATAAAAAGTAGATTGGAATCGAGGCAAACCCTATTACCATTATCAATGTATATATCAATCCAAGTTTTTTAATTATTGGAAAAAATTTACTATTATTCCACCCGAATGTTTGAAATGCACTCTGGAAACCATGATTCAAATGAAAACCGAGTATTATCATTGCTGCTATATACAGGATTGAATAGATCCAATCAGAAAATGCTGCTGCAACTATTTCAAAATATTGATGTTCTTCTGCCAGTGGATGACCCAAATTGAATGAAACCCAGAATGTCCTTAAGTGAATAATTAGAAAAATAAAAATTATACTTCCAGTTATTACCATCGTACGGGAAGTAAAATCAGAATTTTGAGATGATCCATTAATCTTATAACCAACGGGTTTCGCTTTTTTGTTTTCGTACCATAATCTCACACCATTAAAGATGTGGAAAATAAAAATTAAAACAAGTATAGCTTCAATTACTCTTACGATTGGTTTGATTGCATCTAAATTTTTAACAACTGCATTGAAAAATTCCGGTCCTCCGAACATAGTGAGGTTATTGATTAGATGAATGATCAAGAAAATGATCAAGCATATACCGGTAACAGCCATAACAAATTTTTTACCGATCGAGGAGTTTAATGCACTAAAGAACCAACCCATTAAATGTCTCCTATTTTTAATTGATTCAGTTTATAGTTTATGTAACATAATTGAAAGAAATTTTGAATGGATATTTTATAAAGAAAAGTAAGAGCCACAATTTTTTCTGAATTTTTAAGTAAGCACAATACAAAATAAACCTATTATAGAATATTTTCAAAAAATTAATAAGATATTAAAAGTTGCAACCCAAATTAATCTTTTCTATTTTACTTTTAGTTCTTTTACAATTTGTGGTGTCTGATTTAGACTTAATAAGGGAAACCGGTTAAAATCCGGTACTGCCGCGCAACTGTGAATCCGATACGCTATCTGCGTTAAAGCTTCTTATCAATAAAGTCACTGTCTCAATAACTGGGATGGGAAGACGATTTGAAGTCGGATAAGTCAGGAGACCTACCTCAAATTTCACTAATTAATCAACGGGTTATAAACCCAAAAACCTTCGCGGGATGAGGTTTTGATTAACGATAATTTTCCAATTCAATCGTTATTATCCACTACCCACGAAGTTACATCTTAATTTATAGGAGTAACTTCAATGAAAACTTTATCATTTTTTCTTTTGGTTTTTTTATCACCATTTATTCTTTTTGCTCAGAACGATACAATTAAAACCACATTAACTGAAGTAGTTGTTTCTGCAAATAAAACTGAAACGCAATACTATTCTTTAGCATCTTCAGTTACTGTAATTAATTCGCAAGAAATATCCGCATCACAAGCTCATTCTGTTTTTGATCTTTTAAAATTTATTCCAGGTATTTCCGTTATTCAGCAAGGGGGCATAGGTAAACTTTCTAATACATTTATTAGAGGTGCTAATCCCAACCATGCATTGGTAATTGTTGATGGTATTGAAATGAATGATGCCTCCTCACCAAATAATGCATTCGATTTTTCATCGCTCAGCACATATGATGTAGAAAAGATTGAGGTTGTTCGCGGACCTCAAAGTACACTGTACGGCTCTGATGCAATGGCTGGTGTGATAAGCATATTTACAAAACAAGGAACCAACAAACCGGTTATTACTTTTTTGGGTGAAGGCGGATCAAATAGATTTTATAAAACACAACTCACAGCTTCCGGTAAATATTCATTTATTGATTATTATGTTTCTGCCAACCGGAACGGCACTGATGGAATTTCTTCAAGTAATGCCAATTATGGTAATGTTGAAAAAGATGGATTTATAAATAACGGTATTACTTCTAAACTCAGATTCAATTTTTCCGAGAAAAATAATTTTCAACTGATGTATAAGTTTACCAAAGCTGAAAGTAAACTCGATCAGAATGAAAAATTTGGTGATGATCCTAATTATTCATACATAACTGAAGAACAGATTTTCAGTGGAACATTAAATTGGAATTCTTTTGATAACAAATGGGAAAAAATTTTCAAAGGATCGTTTATTAAGAGGTATGGCAGAACATTAGATGATTATGATGAATTTCATTCTTCAGTTTATTCGGATAGTTATAATAAAGCTGAGCGGTTAAAATTTGAATGGCAGAATAATTTAAGATTTATGAATAACAATCTTATTTCAATTGGATTTGAACATGAAATTGAAAAAGCATACACAAGCTACTATAGTGAAAGTTCTTGGGGACCATATCAGTCAGTTTTTCCAGAACAGTCAATAAGCACGTCGAGTATTTACATTCAAGATCAGATAAATATTTCGAATAGACTTTTCGGCTCTATCGGTTTACGTTATGATGATAATAGAAAATTCGGCAGTGTAGTTACATATAGAATAGCACCGGCATATTATATAGGTGAAACCGGGACGAAAATAAAATTTACTTTTGGAACCGGTTATAAAGCTCCTTCACTTTATTATATTTTTGATCCTCTCTTTGGAAATCCTGATTTGAAACCGGAAAAAAGCACGGGCTGGGATATTGGTTTTGATGAATATATGGGGAATGGTAATATAAATTTCGGATTAGTTTATTTTAAATTGAAATTTGAAAATATGTTCGGTTTTGATTCAAACTTTAAAACAATCAATATTGCAGAAGCATCCTCTCATGGATTTGAATTGATAACAACATTTAAAAATTTACTACAGTTCGATATTACTGCTAATTACACCTTTACCGAGACAAAAGATGAATATGACAAGAGTGATGATTTCGAAAAGAATTTAATCCGCAGACCAATACATCAGGCATCATTAAACATCTATTATAAATTAAATCAAAAAATAAATTTGACTGCACAATTAAAATATACCGGCAAACGCGATGATAAAGATTTTTCAGCTTATCCGGTCAATCGTGTAACATTAACTGATTATACGATTGTCAATTTAGCCGGCACCTACAAATTATTTGAATACTTTGAATTTACAGCTAGAATAGAAAATCTTTTTGATACTGATTATGAAGAAGTTCTTTATTACGGAACGTCGCGTAGATCATTCTATGCCGGGGTTATAATTAATTTATAATTCTTTTGTGTCTCTGTGGTTATACATTAATAATTAATCACAGAGACACATATTTTTTTTAGGTCTTTAAATTTTTTATTTCACTCAGATTTAATTCTCTCACCTCTCCAATCTTTAGATTCCCAATTTTTACATTTTTAATTCTTACTCTTACTAATCGCAATGTAGGATGACCTATAGCAGCGGTCATTTTTCTAACTTGCCGGTTTCTTCCTTCAACAATTGCTATGCTTAACCATGCAGTAGGTATAGTTTTCCTTTCTCTAATTGGTGGTACTCTGGAATCAAAACACGGATCGTTAATCAATTTAACTTTTGCCGGAAGAGTTTTTTTACCTTCAATCAATACCCCAGATTTTAATTTTTGAATGTCTGCTCCTTCCGGTTTTCCCTCTACTTGAACATAATATTCTCTTTCGTGACGATTTCTTGGATTTAATAAATAATCAGTTAATGATTTATCATCTGTAAGTAAAAGTAATCCTTCACTATCCATATCCAATCTGCCAACCGGGTATACATTCGGGGGGAAATTATATAAATCTTTTAAAGTCTTTCTTCCACTTTCATCTGTAAATTGTGAAAGAACTCCATAAGGTTTATAGATTTTATAATACTTTATATTGTTATACAAGATAGAATTATTTTTATAAAATATATTAGTTAATTTTTTATTGTTGTTAAAAACATTACCGTATAGGCTGGAATTTCAAATATTTTCCCGGTAGTCAGATTAATTTCGAATTTAGTATTGGGTTTTGGGAACCCATTATTGTCTACTAAATATTTATTCTCTGAGTAGATATATTGATTGAAAGTATAACTGCTTTCATCATCTACACGTAATAAAATATCCAATGGCTTATCACTCACATTAACAAAAGCAAAAGACCAATCTGTTTTATCACCAGTTACTTTTTTAGAAGCTAATGCTCTTAAATCAATTGATCTTGATCGCACTTTAAATATTTCAGACTCCGGCTGAAATAATCTGCACAACAAAGACCAAGTATAAAACCATGGACGGAAGGTAAGATCATTTTGTTTGTTTCGCCAAAGTCCCCATTGGAAATCAGGATGGCTGTTATCATCGAG
>CAYXKL010000118.1:0-7509 GCA_964464825.1 uncultured Melioribacter sp.
CCATTATATTATTATTGATTTTATTTATTATGCTGTTATGACATCAAAATGGTTGAAATAGTTTAATTTTATAAGAAATTTGATTAAACTAATTTTTAGTACACATTGTCTATTTTCAGAACATCGACGGGATTATGAACACGAATAATGACTTTGAACTTGTAGAGAAATTTTTATCCGGTGATGAACTGGCATTTAATGCTATTGTTAAAAAATATCAGAAGAAAATTTATTGGCATGCCCGTCAAATGCTCGGCAGTCATTTAGATGCTGATGAAGTAACTCAAGAGGTATTGATTGTTATGTATAATAAGTTGAAAACTTTTAATTATCAATCAGCTCTTTATACTTGGATTTATAAAATTGTAACTACAAGAAGTCTTAATCATATTAAAAGGAATAAAATCAAAAAATTATTATCATTCGAAAATACAAATGAAAGTGAGTTAGCATCTAAAAATGATATTATAGAAGATATTTCAAATAGAGAAAAACTTAATAAAGTACAAAAAGCTTTAGAAAGATTGCCGGCAAAACAAAAACAAATATTCATAATGAGAAATTATGACGAGCTTTCTTATGAAGAAATTTCTGAAATTACCGGAAAGAGTGTTGGGGGATTGAAAGCAAATTATTTCCATGCATTAAGAAAAGTAATGGAGTATGTACATGAAAAAGAATAATGAACAAATATTAAAATATCTATCTGGATTAATGAATGAGTCAGAAAAAACTCAATTTGAAAATGAATTACAGAAATCTCAAGTTCTAAAAAATGAATATGAAGAAATTCGAAAACAATTGACGGAAATGATAGAACTTAAATCAGTTTCTGTAAATGAAACTTATTTCAATAATCTTTTACCTAAAGTAAAAGAAAAAATTAATTCAAAAGAAAAAATGGTATTGTACAAAAGATTATATTATTTAGTTCCGGTTACAGCAGCATTATTAATCACAATTATGTTCTGGCCAAGGACTGAAAAAAGTTTAGATGAATATACTTCCCAACTAACTGATGAGATAATAAACAATATTGATTATCGATCTGTAGCTGATCACGCTTTCTCTGAAGTATATTATACAAATGAATTTTTATATGATTCATACAATAATAATGATGTATTCAGTATATCACTCCCTGATGACATTACAATATCAAAAGAACAGCTTTATAACGAAATTGATATTGCAAGTTATGATTATTCTTTTCTAAGTGATTTATCAGAAGAAGAATTGAAATCAATCTATAATAAAATTTATGAATAAAAACAGCGGGTAATAAAATGAAAAAGATACTACTAATCGGTTTATTCTTAATATTGGTCTCTGTAATAAATGGACAGATGCGAGATGGACTTCCACGCGATGGAAAAGCTTTGGAAAGAATTGAGCAGATGGAAAAACTTAAACTTATCGAAATATTAAATTTGGATGAAGAAACTACAATTAAGTTTTTCATTAGGCGAAATGATTTCCATAAAAAGCAAAAAAATTTGATGGATGAAAGAGAAAAATTATTAAACGATCTAGAAATATCTTTTCGGGAAAAAAGATCGGACGATAATTTTTATAAACAATCTGTTAGCAAATTATTAGATATTGAGGAACGAATATTCAACGAAAGACAGAACTTTTTAATTTCATTGAACAATTTATTGAACCCCCAGCAAATTGCTAAACTAACTGTATTCGAATTTAAATTTAGAAGGGAATTAACGCAATCCTTATTAGAAAAGGGTAGAGGATTAAAGAAGAATTAATAGAAAAATTTACCTCTTTGTGTAAAACTATTGCATTTGTAACCTCAGCGGTATATTTTGCCAACGCAAATTTTGCGGAAGTGGTGAAATTGGTATACACGCTACTTTGAGGGGGTAGTGCCCGTTAGGGCGTAGGGGTTCAAGTCCCCTCTTCCGCACCATTTCATAATCATTAATTAAGGAAGTGGCATGAAAAAAAGTCGGGAAATTATATCATTATTATTAGTTCTTTTATTGAATACTTTAATATTAGCACAAAATTCCGATATGCCCAAAGAGGCTGCTACCGCTTATAATGAAGGCAACAAATTATTGAAAGCCGGCAACTATGATAGTGCTATTCAACAATATAATGAAGCGCTAAAACATGCAAAAGATCATAGAATTTATTACCAGCTTGGTGTATCACTTAAAAAACAAAATAAACTTAAAGATGCAGAAGTTGCGTTCAATAATGCTATTAAAATTAATCCTAATTTTGATATAGCTTATAACGGACTTGGAGGAACATACTTTCAAGACGGAAAATTTGCAGAAGCTGTAACAAGTTTTAAAAAGTTTGAAGAACTTACTAAACAGAAATCTTTAAAAGATCAAGCTAAAGAATATATTTCCCGATCATTAGTAAAATTAAGTGACCAAACGAAGAAAGAAGGTAATTATAATAAAGCAATAGAATATTTAAATGAAGCAATCAAATATAAACCGATTGATGCTGCTTATGTTTTATTAGCAACTACATATTACGAAAATGGTGATTATGACAAAGCTATAAATACTGCTGATCAAGTAATCAATATGAAGAGCACTAACCTAAGAGGAGCCGGATATTATTATAAAGGGATGTCTTTCAAACAAAAACAAGATTTAACAAAAGCTAAAGATAATTTTGAACTTGCTAAAAAGGATCCTCAGTACAGAAAGCTCGCTGAATACGAATTGAATCTTATGAAATAATTTTAGCCCGCCAATCAGCGGGCTTTTTTATTTGTCATTTAATCATCATTTCCGATTTTACTATGATCGAATTAAGTTCTTTCCTAATCGGACTTCTACTTTCTGCCTTTATTGCTTTGTTATCTTTCAAAATAAAATTTTTATCACTTTCAGGAACTATTGGAGCTTTTTTATTTGGCACAATTATTTTTGGATTAGGGGATCTAAAATGGAGTGTACCAATTCTTACCTTTTTTATCACCTCCAGTATACTATCTGTAATTAATCCCGGAAAAAATTCTGATAAGGTTAAATTATTTTTTTCTTATAAACCAAGAAATATTACACAAGTATTTGCTAATGGAATTATTCCTACTTTGATTCTTATTGCAGATCTATTTTTAAGCGAAAAAATTTTTATATATATCTATATTGCATCTATTGCCTCAGTTTGTGCTGATACTTGGGGAACTGAAATTGGAACATGGACTAAAAGAACAACGTATAATATCACTACACTGGAAAGAATTACTCAAGGTCAATCAGGTGGAATCTCATGCGTAGGCACTATTGGTGCTTTTTTAGGTTCAGTATTTATAACTGCATCTTCATTAATTTATATTGATTTAGAGTTTGACTATTTTGTATTTATTATTATTTCAGGATTAACTGGAAGTATGATAGACAGCGTACTAGGTTCAACTATGCAAGCTAAATATTTCTGCAGAAGTTGCGGTAATATTGTAGAAAAAGAGGTACACTGTAATTATCAAACAATTTTTTATAGCGGATATAAATTTATTAATAATGATTCAGTTAACATACTGGCTGGATTATCCGGAGTAGTAGTCTTTTTGTTCTTCTATTTAATATAATATACAATATGAAAAAATTATTATATATCTCAATATTCATTATCACTGTAATGAATTCTTATACTCAATCGGATAAGAGTATTGAACAAGGTTTAGAATATTTGAACCAAAAAAATTATTTAGCTGCCTATAATATTTTTGATGAGGTGTTAAATAATTATAATTATAATTTACATAATCGGGAAGATGCTCATTATTATGCATCAGAGTGTTTGTTCAAATCAGGTTCATTCCAGGGTGCAATAATTATGTATGAATCTTTCCTTGACGAATTTCCACACTCCAATTACAAGCAAGAGGTCCTTTATAATTTAGGTACGTTATATTTCCAAAATGGAGAATATAGAAAAACTCGTGATAGATTAAATATTTTAATTCAAAATTATCCAGTTAGTGGTTATTTAGGGTCCTCCTTTTATTGGATTGCTAAATCCTACGCATCGGAGAATAAATTTATTGAGGCTGAAGAAAATTTTAACTTGGCAATATCACATAGAGAATCTAATTTATTCATACAACATAGTATCTATTCATTAGCACAATTGTATGAAAATCAGGGTGATTATAAAAATGCAATTACAAATTATGATGAGCTTTTAGCTTATTATAAAAATCATGAACTAACTCCTAAAGCACAATTAAGAATTGGAATTTGTTATTTCAAAATTGAAGAATATGATTCAGCTGTGCTGGAATTGACCGATCCGATTATTAATTATTTAACCGGTTCCGAATTGATAGAAGCGAAGTATTATTTATCCAATTCGTTTGTAAAATTAAATGATTTTAAGAATGCTCTTTCAATATTAGATGAGTTATCAAATGATGATTTAGATTTTCCCTTGAAGAATAAAATTACATTCAGTAAAGCGTGGATTAAATTCCGTATGGCTGATTATGAAAGTTCGTTCGAATTATTTGATGAACTTTCCCAACTGTACGATGATTCGTTATCTGTTAATGCTTTGTTCTGGAGTGCTGAAGCTAAAAGATATTCGGGCAATGTGGATGAAGCCAACAAAATTTATAAAATATTTTTAGAGAAATATCCGAATCATTATTTAGCATCAAGAGCACAATTAGGAAAGGGTACTCTTCTATATAATCAATCACAAGATCCTGAAGCAGAAAAATCTCTTCTGAATGCTGTTCTTTCAAATGATTATTTTACTAAAGGAAGAGCATATACACTTCTTGGTGAAATTAAACTGAATAAAAATTTATATGATGAAGCTGAATCATATTTCATTCAAGCCAGAAAATATGCCGATCGATTTCCTGAAATTAAAAATAGATCTTTACTGGGTTTGGGTGTCTCGCATTATTATTTAAATAAATATGATAATGCTATTGAAAATCTTGAAGAACTTAAATCAGCATCACCCGATTTTGAAACTGCCAAAGTATTATTCTATTTAGCGGAATCATATTTTGCAAGAGGGGAATATTCTGCTGCACTCAAAAATTATAACCAAATAAATTCTACTGACGAATCAATTAAAAAACAAACAATATTTGGTAAAGGTTATACTTATTTCAATTTAAAAGATTTTTCCAACTCGATATTCTATTTAAATGAATTCTGTAATAAATATAAAAAAGATTATCGTTACAACGATGCACAATTAAGATTGGCTGATAGTTATTTTGGGATTAAAAATTTTGAGAAAGCAAGTTCTATTTATAAAGAACTATTTTCTAAACGAAGTTCGATTATTGATAATGATTTAGCATACTATCAATATTGTCAGTCTCTTTTTAAAGCCGGTAAAGCAAATGAAGCAATAAACGAGTTTGTATTACTACAGAAAAAGTTTCCAAAATCTAATTATGCCGATGCATCACAATACGTCGTCGGCTGGATCTATTTTCAACAATCAAATTTTAGAAGCGCTGTTGATAATTATTTAAGTTTGATTAAAAAATATCCTAACTCAACTTTAATCCCAACTGCCTATTATTCAATTGGCGACTCATATTTTAATTTGGGCAATTATGATTCATCAATTGTTTATTACAATAAAATATTAGAATCATATCCCAATACAAGTTATATACTTGATGCAGTAAATGGTATTCAATACGCTTACATTGCAAAAGAACAACCGGATAATGCCGTAAGTTTTATCGACCAATTTATTAATGAAAATCCATCTTCAAAATTCAATGATCAGATATTTCTAAAAAAAGGTGATATATATTATAGTTCAGAAAATTATGAAGATGCAATTGATTCATACCGCCAATTTATACTGAGATTTCCATCCAGCAAATTAGTACCAACAGCTTATTACTGGATAGGTAAAAGTGCTGCAAATCTTAAACGTGAAAGCGAGGCAATAGAAAATTTCAATAATGTAATAGATAGAGCAATTAAATCCGAAATAGGTATTTCATCTTCTATTGAATTAGCAAATCTATACAATAGTAAAAAACAATTTACAAATGCTGTAAGCATTTTGGATAGAACCATAACTGCTCAACCTACTTCAAATAGAATTCCAGAATTACTTTTTATGAAATCCAAAACATTAATCATTGATAATAATGTGAATGATGCATATACAACTTTAGAGCAAATAATAACATATTACGAAGGTACTATCTTTGCTGCAAAATCAATATTAGAATTAGCTAAACTTGAATCATCAAGAAAAAATTATGAGAGCGCTTTAGTGCTTCTTCAAGAAATAGCTGAAAAAAGATTGGATGATATTGGTGCAGAAGCTCAATATGTTATTGGATTAGTCTATTTTGATCAAAATAAATATAATGATGCTATCACCGCTTTTGTCCGGGTTCGGTCAGTTTATTCGGCTTATGATGAATGGTATACTCAGTCTCTTTTGAAATTAGGAGATTGCTACTTAAAATTAAAAGATAAAAAACAAGCAAGGGATATGTACCGCGCTGTGCTGAATCGTCATATCACTGGTGAGTTTGCGAAAGAAGCAAAAAGTAAATTGGACCAATTATGAAAAAAATTATTCTACTTATAATTTTTGTTTCATTAGAAATATCTGCACAATCCGAACAAAGCAGCATTGAGTTACCTGATTTTGTTATAACCGGAAGACAGAATGTTGATGTTCAAAATGCTTTAAAGAGTAAACCTGATTTGATAAGTACTTTATCAAAAGATTTTTTTGTTCCCCAATACACATCAGATGAATTACCTCTTCTAATTTTATCGGAATCATTACCGGTAAAACCTTCCATAATAAGTAATGATTTTTATAATGGATATTTAGGGATTGGTGTTGGTACACAAACTTTTCCGGTGGGAAATCTCAATTTATCTGGTACATTCGGTAATTATTTATTTAATTTCAAAGCATGGGGAAGTAATATTAAAAACTTTATTAATTACTCGGATATTAATAAATCCGGTATTTCATTGAACAATGAGTTATTTATAAGTACAAAATCGAATCTATTTCCGGGAGCAATTTTAAAGATTAATGGTAATTATGAAAGACAAGCATATTATTTTTATGGTTCTATTACACCAATGTATGCAAGAAAAACAGAACTGATTAATGGTAATTTTTCTTTTGTAAATGATTACGGCTCATTACTTAAATATGGCATACATTTAGATGCTAATATTTTTACTTTATCTGATCTTAATATTAAAGAAACAAATTTAACAGCTAAACCTTTTGTAGAATTTAGAATCGGGAGATTAACTCTTGGATCTAATGGGATGTATCAAAAACAATTTCTAAAAAATAATTTAAGTCAAAATGATAATTATGATTTTTATTCAATTAGTCCTTATATGAAAATAGCACCATTTAATAATTTAATAATTAAAATTGGTGCTTCTTATTACAACAGTTCTGTAAATACATTTTTTGCACCGCAAGCTTCTATGCAATTTTTAATTGGTAATGGATTTTCTCTTACTGCTGAATATAAGCCCTATGCGAAGA
>CAYXKL010000119.1:0-7454 GCA_964464825.1 uncultured Melioribacter sp.
GAAGTATATTGTTTATTTTTTAAATTTATCGACATCAAAAAAAATGCGTATAGAAATTCATTGTAGTGAAGTGATATAAGGAAAATTCTGTTTGACCACGATTTCTAAATATAAACAAGTTCGGGGGAGTTAATTTTCCGTAACGTAACGAAGATGAATTTTAACATTTTTTTTGCAGTCTTGATCTTTTGCTTCTTTTCTATCAAGAGAAAAGAAGAGGAATAATATGAATAAAGACTCAAAACTCTACATAGCCGGTCACACCGGTTTAGTTGGATCTGCTCTTATGAGAAAATTCACTACTGAAGGATTTAACAATATTCTCACACGTACATTTGAACAGCTCGATCTACGTAACCAGCATGCAGTAACTCGGTTTTTCCAAACTGAAAAACCAGAATTTGTAATTATTGCCGCTGCTAAAGTCGGAGGTATCCTTGCAAATAATAAATACCGTGCTGAATTTCTTTATGATAACTTAATGATCCAATCTAATATTATTCATGCTGCTTTTCAGAATGGCGTTAAGAAGCTGATCTTCCTAGGCAGTTCCTGTATCTATCCTCGCGATTGCCCCCAGCCCATTAAGGAAGAATACTTGTTAACTGGACCATTAGAACAAACTAATGAACCATATGCAATAGCTAAAATTGCCGGAATAAAACTGTGCGAAAATTATTATAAGCAGTACGACTCCAATTTTTACTCTGTTATGCCTACTAATCTATATGGACCCAATGACAATTTTGATCTCGAAACTTCTCACGTTCTTCCAGCACTTTTAACTAAGTTTCATGATGCTAAACTAAGAGCTACGAACAAAGAACCTGGAACCGTTATACTATGGGGCTCCGGCACTCCTCGCCGTGAATTCCTCTACGTCGACGACCTCGCAGATGCAGTTTATTTCATGCTGAACTCCATAGAAGCATCCGATATTTACAACTTGGGCATCACTCACTTAAACATAGGCACGGGCGAAGATCTCACAATTAAAGAATTAGCAGAAATGATTTCAAGTATCACAGATTTTAAAGGAATTATAAAGTACAATAATTCCAAACCCGATGGAACTCCAAGGAAGCTTCTTGATGTCTCTCGATTACACGATCTTAATTGGAAATATAAAACCGATTTAAAATCTGGAATAGAAAAAACTTACAAATGGTATCTATCTTTGATTGATCAATCAAAGAGCAAAATCGCAAAGTAGTTGAATATCTATGTACTTTTACCTCTTACTTAATTTATGAAAAAAATACTTATCACTGGTACTGCCGGATTTATAGGTTTTCACCTCGTTGAAAGGTTAATAAAAGAAGGAAGTTGGGGCATTGTAGGACTAGATAATATTAACGATTACTATGATATAAAACTAAAATACGCACGACTAAAAGAAACTGGAATAGAACGAAAGAAAATAAGACAAGCTGAAAACCAATCATGCAATTATCCCATAATTCAGTCATGTAAGCATCCAAATTATCGTTTTGTTAAAATTGATCTGACAGATAAAGAAAATATATTCAAACTATTTGAACAAGAATATTTTGATTACGTTATACATTTAGCTGCTCAAGCTGGTGTGCGTTACTCAATTACAAATCCTGATTCCTATATTCAAAGTAATGTGATTGGTTTTCTAAATATATTAGAAGCTTGCAGATATAATAAAGTAAAGCATCTTTTTTTTGCCTCTTCAAGTTCTGTCTATGGTGGTAATAAAAAAATACCTTTTTCTGAAACTGATAATGTCGATCAACCCATTTCTATTTATGCAGCTACTAAAAAAGCAGATGAACTAATGGCTTATACATATTCGCATCTCTATTGTTTAAATTGTACCGGTCTGCGTTTCTTCACAGTATATGGTCCATGGGGAAGACAGGATATGGCGCTATTCAAGTTTACAAAGTCAATTCCGAATGATGAACCGATAGAAGTTTACAATTATGGTAATATGGTAAGAGATTTTACGTATATAGATGATATTATTGAATCCATTTCATTACTCCTTCATAAAAGTGAAAAGAGAAATACCACTAATCGTAAGCATTCAATGATTTACAATATATTTAATGTAGGTAATTCTTCTCCAGTAAAATTAAAAAATTTCATTACCACAATTGAATCTGCTCTTGGTAAAAAGGCAAAAATTCGCAATAAACCATTACAACCGGGTGATGTAGTCAAAACATACTCGGATGTAAGTAAACTTAAAAAAATTATAAACTATTCGCCTGAAACGCCTATTAAAGTAGGTGTAAAAAATTTTATAGATTGGTACATTAAATTCTATAAGGAATAATATTATTCAAATGTCTGATTCTTATAAAGATTCTTATTCTATTATTATAAAACCCAAAAAGGGTTGGCAAGTTATCGATTGGAAAGAGTTGCTTGAATATACAGATCTTTTCTACTTTCTTATCTTGCGTGATGTTAAAGCTTTATATAAGCAGACTGTTCTTGGTTTTGCATGGGCAATTATTCGTCCCGTTTTTAGTATGATAATATTTTCTGTAATTT
Source organism: uncultured Melioribacter sp. (assembly GCA_964464825.1). Taxonomy (GTDB): domain Bacteria; phylum Bacteroidota; class Ignavibacteria; order Ignavibacteriales; family Melioribacteraceae; genus DYJK01. Next base: position 2,530 of record CAYXKL010000119.1, read on the forward strand.
TTGGAAATCTAGCCGGCCTTTCTAGCGATGGGATTCCATACCCAATATTTTCTTATTCCGCTCTAATACCTTGGACCTATTTTTCTACTGCTATGACTAATTCCACTAGTAGCCTAATAAGTGGAATGCAGTTTTTAACTAAAGTCTATTTCCCTCGTCTTATTATCCCTTTAACACCGGTATTTGCCGGTCTTGTTGATTTACTTATTTCATATATATTGATTTTCTTTTTGATTTGTTGGTACAAAATTGAGCTCACACTTAATATATTTTGGATACCTTTATTAGTAGTTTTATTAGTTTTAACCTCTGCCGGTATTGGTATGTGGCTATCTGCCATGGCAATACAATATCGCGATATTAAACATGGAATCGGTTTTCTTTCTCAGTTATTAATGTATGCCGCACCAGTTGTTTGGCCAGTTTCACTGATCTCAGAAAAATTTGGAGAAACTGTAAAATTAATATATGGCCTTTATCCCATTGTCGGTGTCATTGAAGGATTTCGTGCTGCATTAATTGGACATAAACCGATGCCATGGGATTTAATAACTATAGGTTTTATTTCATCTTTCCTCTTATTCATTTTCGGTGCGATCTATTTTAAGAAAAAAGAAAAAATATTTGCAGATGTTGCTTAATATTTCTGCTCATTCAGAAATAGGTTTATCTTATCCGTTAATTTTTTAGTCGTGAATTAAATTAATAATTAAAATAAATTTTTTAGGTAGTTCATGTCAGATTTAGCAATCCAGGTTGTAAATCTTTCAAAACGTTATCGTATTGGTCTTAAAGAAGAAATGCACGTTACTTTTACTGGGGCAATTACTTCCTGGCTTAAATATCCTTTTACAAATTTTAAAAGATTACAACAGTTAAGTAAATTTAATGACAATGATTCCTCGAAAGATATTATTTGGGCTTTAAAAGACGTTTCTTTTGAAGTTAAACATGGTGAAGTCCTAGGTATAATAGGAAGTAACGGTGCTGGTAAAAGCACACTGCTAAAAGTTCTTTCCCGTATAACAGAGCCAACAAGCGGATATGCAAAAATCAATGGACGTGTTGCAAGTTTGTTGGAGGTTGGCACTGGTTTTCATCCAGAACTTACCGGTAGAGAAAATATCTACTTAAATGGTACCGTTCTCGGAATGAAAAAAAAAGAAATAGATAAAAAATTTGATGAGATTGTTGATTTCTCTGGTGTTGAAAAATTTATAGATACCCCAGTTAAACGATATTCCTCAGGGATGGCTGTTCGCCTTGCTTTCTCAGTTGCCGCTCACTTAGAGCCAGAAATCCTATTGATTGATGAAGTTCTAGCAGTTGGTGATGTAGAATTCCAGAAAAAATGTCTTGGAAAAATTGATAGTATTGTTGGTGGAGGTAGAACGGTCATTTTTGTTAGTCATAATATGAATGCTGTCGTTAGCCTCTGTAATAAAGGGATTTTACTGATAAATGGACGTGTGTCATTATTGGATTCGATTCATAAAGTTGTTGAAAAATATTTACAATATTTTAATGATCAGATTAGTACTGATATTATTGTTCCACAGAATACTAGTATACCAATGTATTTCAAGCGAATAACTCTCTTAGTTAATGGCTCTCAAGTTAAAAATAAAATTATTGATGTTTTTGATAAATTAAGTATATTAATTGAATATACTGTTGTAACCCCAGTTTCTGGTTATTCAATTTATATTCAAGTTAGATCACGTGGCGAAGTGATTTTTGGATCTTTTGACACATCAAATGATCCTCATTTATTTTCAATTAGAACAAATGGAGATTACGAAACAATTTTTAATATCCCAAATCCTTTACTTAAACCAGGTATTTATACTGTAACATTATTTATTGGAAAAATAAAAAACAAACCAATACAAATAATTGAAGATATACTTACTTTTGAAGTAAGTTTAATATCAAGGGGTCTTAATGTTGCTTATACTGCTGAAAGACCTGGATTGGTTGTTGTAGATACTAAATGGATTACAACAAAAAGAGGCTGATTTGTGAAATATATTTCAATTGCAAAAAAAGTATTTGAAGATGAATCTCGTGCTTTAAAAGAAGTTTCAAAACGTATTAATAGTGACTTCGAAAAAGCACTGGGAGTGATTTATAACCAAAAAAAGAAAATAATAATATTAGGAGTTGGCAAATCCGGACGGATAGCAAATAAGTTTCAATCATCCCTATTAAGTATTGGAATCCCAAGTGTTTTTTTGCATCCCACTGAAGCAATCCATGGCGATTTAGGAATTGTATGCAAAGGAGATTTAGTCATTATTTTTTCATATTCAGGAAATACTAACGAAATAATTAGCTTAATGACATTTTTAAATAAAAGAAATAAAATAATTACAATTACAGGAAATATTAATTCTCCAATTGCTAAAAAATCAGATATTGTTCTTGACGTTAATGTTCAAAATGAAGTATGTCCTTTAAATTTGGCACCAACCACATCAACCACAGCCATGTTGGTAATGTCTGATGCTTTATTAGTTTCATTAATGAAAATGAAAAAAACAAGTATTCAAAATTTTATACATTTACACCCTGCTGGATCTATAGGTAATATAATCACAAATAAAGTGTCCTCAACAATGATCAAAAGTGCATTACCTATTGTTTATCCACAAACATCATTTTCGGATGTAATTTATAAAATTTCAAAATATGGTCTGGGTTTAGTTGTTGTTACTAAGCATGGCAATGAAGACGATATCGTCGGAATTATCACAGATGGTGATATTAGAAGGATGATTAGTAAATTTAAAGCAAAAATATTTAGAAAAGTTGCAAGTAATATTATGACAAAGAAGCCGAAAACTATTGATGAAAATAAAACTCTCTATCAAGCAGAAAAAATAATGAAAAAATACAATATTAATTCACTTTTAGTATTAAGTAGAAGACGTTTAGTAGGAATTTTACCATTTAAAAGGGTCAAGTAACAATGAAAATTGTTGCATTTTTACCTGTAAAAGAATCTAGTTCTAGAATAGACAACAAAAATACTCGACTATTAGACGGTAAACCATTATTTCTAATTACTTTAGAAAAGCTTATTAATTGTAGTTTTATTGATGAAGTTTACTTAGATTCAGAATCAGATAGAATATTCGATATGGCCTCGGAATTAGATTTCATAAAATTTAAAAGAGATCCTAATTTAGCAACTAATAAAACTGATGGTAATAAATTATTTTTGAATGAAGTTGATAATATCAAAGCTGATATTTATATACAAATTTTATGTACAAGTCCATTCATTTCTGAGTACACTATTGAAAAGGGTGTTAATGCAATCAAATCATCTGATACTTATGATAGTGCAGTACTCGTTAGAAAAGAAAAGTTATATTTATGGGATAATTGTTCCATGAAACCTTATTATGATATAAATAGAATCCCAAATAGTATCGACTTACCAGATAGTATAATTGAGACGATGGGATTGTATATTATTACATATGATGCTGCAAAAAAAACTAGAAGAAGAATTGGAGAAAATCCATATTTATTAAATGCAACTCCTTTAGAAGCGATTGATGTTAATTTCCCTGAAGATTTTGAACTTGCTTCACTAATTGCTGCTGGAAAAAGAGAAAAAGAAAGAAAATTATTGTCTAATTTATCAGCTCAATTGTCAAGTTCTATTTTATCGGATATACTCGATGAACTGCAAGTTAAAAACAAAGTTATTACAAATTTGTCACTTAATATGTGTGACAAAAAAATTTTTGGTAGAGCAAAAACATTAAAAATTAAAAAAAGAGTAAATGATAATGAAAGTTCTATATATGAAGCTCTTAAAAGTTATGAAACCATAATACCAAATGATATTATAGTTGTTGAAAATGAAGAAGAAAATTTGGCTTATTTTGGAGAATTAAATGCAAATTTGGCAATACGTAGCGGAGCTGTTGGAGTAATTGTTGGAGGTAATACTCGTGATAGTGAAGCAGTGAGAAAACTTGGGATACCTGTGTTTAGTAAAGGATATTCTTGTAAAGATATAAAAAATAATGGTGCGATAGAATCTATCAATAAACGCATTCAAATATCCGGTGTTGAAATATTCTATGAAGATCTTATCTTCGGAGACAATGATGGTATAGTAGTCATTCCGAAAAATATAGAAAAAAGTGTAATTGAACGCTGCTTCGAAATAATTAGGAACGAAAGAAATATTCTTATTGATATTGCTAGTGGTGTACCGATACAAGAAATCAGAAAAAAATTTGGTGATTTCTAGTTTAACCTATCAAATGTTAATTAATAAAATAATCTCTATTAATAGTATCACTGTAATTATTTGTTATTTAACAATAAATTATAAATATAAATTATCTACAAATAATACTTAATTAGAATATTGATTAATATCCTAATAGAATTGTTTACAATTATTAAATCTTATAATTACTCAGATTTTTTATTTTAATAAAAAAAATACAATTTTTAATTTATTTAATTATTTTTTTAATTTTTTGTAATGCTACCTAGATATATGGTAAAATAAGTTTGATACTATAATAATTTAAATATCATAACTCTATAGTTGTTCATTCTTCTTAATTTATTTATTCCTATTATATTACAAAAAACTTTTTTTGTTCTTTTGGTATGTAACTAGCCATGCATTTGCACTACAAATATATTTTTATAATTATTCTTAACAGATCTTTACTTTATTGTAGTAAATAATTTTTTTTCGTTGAATACAATTTTCATAAATATTGAATTAGATAAAAAATGATTTTTCGATTACTTAAGTATCTAAAAAATAGATTACTAAAATATTATTTAAAGTTATTATCATATTTTATTATTTCTTTTGAATTTATTGAATATTTTAATAATAAAGATGTAGTTATTATTGGACCTAATACTGTATATGATACATC
>CAYXKL010000120.1:0-7300 GCA_964464825.1 uncultured Melioribacter sp.
CCTCCGAAGGAGTACTTTGTACCTTCGGGAGAACCTGACTCTTTCATAAACACAAAAAAAGCTCGAATATGATTTTTATTCGAGCTTCATTTTGCTGCCCCGTCAGGGGTCGAACCTGAACTCTTCTGATCCAGAGTCAGACGTGTTGCCAATTACACCACGGGGCAATTTTTATTGACAAAACTTATCAATAAAATTATAAAAGAAAAAATATTATTGCATTTTTAAAACAAAAAGTGCAGCAAATAGACAATGCTGCACTTTTATTTAAATCATAGAATCTGTTAATCTTCACCTAATTTTTTAACATTAAGCCAGAACGGAACATCATTCACATCATAAACAACACCAGTTTTGGTTACTGGATCTCCACCAGCTTCAATAATTAAGAATCTGCCTTGAGTTGAAGTATGTGCGACATCGGACGGATAATCAACCCAAACGTAAGCACCAGTTGATGGTTGGTTCATCACTAATGAAGTCCATGTTACGCCATTATCCATACTATAATAAATATCAACTTCTTCAACAGCATAGGATTGCCAAATTACAATTAAGTTATTTCCGTAATCCGGATGTCCTTTATAGAAATCTTCACCGGTGTTCGGGAATGCAAGTCTAATCCATTTATTTTTGTGGAGAGCAAAGAAACTATCGGATACATCATTAATAGTTGGTTTATCTACATCGCTAACTTTAATTAAACAATTGTCGGAACTGTCATCAACAGTCGGTGTCCATGATAACAAACCATCATTAGGAGTACTTTGCGTAATAGTTCTCCATGAAAATCCGCCATTAGTTGACCACTCAATTTTTACATTGTTGACACCGGTACCATTCCATTTTATTTCATAAGAGTTAAATGCCGGATTTGTAAGCCATTGTTCCCCGCCATTTGGAGCTAATACTGTAATGGCAGCTGTTGTAGCTTTTTCAATAGTAAAGCCGGGACTATTATTGCTTGGTGATTCATTTGCTCCTTCATCAGCATTATAAACAACAACAAAATATTGATCTGATGGAAGTGAGAAATAGGTTGTGTATGATCCACTTGTAGCTCCAACTTTATCTGCTAAAATTGTAAACGCCGGATTATATGGAGTTGCAACACCATTTGTTGTGGTATATTTAATACCAACATATTCAATACCGCCGGATTCCCACGTAATTGTAACCGGTTCATTGGATTTGTATACACCTGATTGCGGACCGGTAACTGTTATCCATTTTCTTGGAGAAATTGTAAATGTTGCATCACTTACATCAGATATATTATTATCGAGTGCATTACTTACTCTAATTTGGCATTGAGTTGAGTTTAGTGTTTCAGCCAGATCCCATTCGTAAGCACCACCGGCATAATTATCAACCAAGGTTGTCCAGCTTGCACCCTTATCTGTTGTTAATTCAATTTTGAATTGACTGATAGCAGCAGAGACCCAGGTTATATTGTGTTTGGTTCCGGCTTCCCAATTTTCTCCGCCATTAGGACTAGTGATAGTAATACTTTGCACAATCTGATTTGTCAAACTAAAATTAGCATCGGAAATATCGAGAGGGACACCATCATTAGCATCACTAATTCTAATTCTGCATTGTTCTGAATTTGTATTTAAGTTTGGATCTAGTGACGTATTCCAAGTGTACGTACCGATGCTCGGTGTACTGTTAACAATCGTAAACCAATTAGCACCGCCATTCAATGTATATTCTATTTTAACATCAGCAACATTTTGTGAAGTCCATTTAATTGCAACATTATCACCAAAATTAATAACCTCTCCACCGTTTGGTGATGTAACTGCGAGTGATGGTTCAGGATCGATACTAAAAAGATTATCGCTGATATCGAATGGTAAAGAATCATCGGCATCGCTAATTCTAATTCTGCAGTTTGAAGATGCCGTACTTGGTATTGGAGACCAATTATAAAATCCATCGCTTTCTGTGCTGCCTACAATTTGAATCCAATTCAATCCATTATTTGTAGTGTATTCAATTTCTACATTCTGAACACCAAAAGAATTCCAAGTTATGTTAGTTGAACCTCCGGCAATAATATGGTCCCCTCCGTTTGGAGTAACAACAGATATCACCTGACCTAATTGATTAGCAATCTGGAAATTTTCATCTGAGATATCAGATGGGATACCATCATCTGCATCACTTATTTTAATTCTGCATTGCAGTGAATTAATTGCTGGTACAGAACTCCAATAATATATACCGATACTTGGCGTACTACTGATTATAGTAACCCATTCAGCACCACCGTTTATTGTATATTCAATTTTTACATTTGCAACACTTACAGAAGTCCATTGAATATCAAATAGAGAACCGGTATAAATAATTTCACCGCCATTCGGCTGTGTTACTACAATTCCAGGTTCAGGTGCTATGCTGAAGAAACTATCGCTCTCGTCGCTTGGTGAATTATCTGCAGCATCGCTGATTCTTATTTTACAATTTGTTGATGTTACTGCCGGTATTTGTATCCAGGTATAGAAACCATCGCTTGCAGTGCTGGAAACAATTGTAGTCCAGTTCAATCCATTATTAGTGGTAAATTCAATTTTAACATTAGCAATACCGGAAGCGTCCCAGGTAATATTTTGAGAAGAACCGGCTGGCCATTCTTCTCCGCCATTTGGTGAAGTAACTTTAATTAATTGATTACCCGGTTCTGTAATTATAAAATTTTCATCTGATATATCTGCCGGTATTCCATCATTGGCATCACTTATTCTTACCCGGCATTGAAGTGAACTAACATTAGGAATATTAGTCCAAGCATAAGCGCCATCACTTTCCGTAGAATTAGTTATAGAATTCCATGTTGCGCCATTGTTGGTTGTATATTCAATCTTTACAAATTCAATATTGTTAGAAGACCATAAAATATTATTGCTTGAACCCGGATACCATTCTTCACCACCGTTTGGACTTAATACAGTAATTTTTGGTTCGGGTAGTACAGTGAAAGTTCCATCACTTTCATCAACTGGATAACCATTTTCAGCATCAATAATTCTAATCTTGAATAAAGTACCGGCACCGGTGAAACTAAATGCATATTCTCCATCCGATGGTGTATTTTCTACAATTGTATTCCATGTAATTCCATTATCCGGCGTGTAATCAATAAATACATTTTCAACACCTATAGATTGCCATTTAATTGTGTCGATTTTTCCGGCAGTCCATGTTTCACCACCGTTAGGTTGAACTATTTTCAATTCCGGTTTTGGTACTATCTTAAATGTAGCATTGCTTTGATCAGTAGGATCATTATCGGCAGCATCGCTAACACGGATAAGACATTGTGTCGAAAGTGAATTTGGGACACTCCATTCATAAGCACCGGTATTAGCAAAATTATTTACAACATTGTTCCAGGTTAATCCGTTATTGGAAGTAAAATCAATTTTTACAGTTTGAATACCGCTTGAATTCCATGTAATGTTTTGAGCAGTACCGGCTTGCCAGCTTTCGTTTCCGTTTGGAGAAGTTAATTCAATTGTTTGTGTAACTTGATTTGTAATTGTAAAGACAGAATCAGAGACATCGGATGGTTCGTTATCGAGTGCATCATAAATTCTAATTTTACATAATTGAGAATTTAAATTTGGAATTTGATCCCAGGTGAAAAATCCGATACTTGGAGTTGAAGGAGTAATTGTTACCCATGCAAAACCATTATCAGTTGTATAAGCAATTTTAACATTCGCAATATTTTCTGAGAGCCATTCAATTTTTCTGCTGCCGCCGGAAAGTAAAGTTTCGCCGCCGTTTGGTGAAAGTACTTTTACAATCGGCTCGGGTAATATATTAAACACTTCACTAACAGAAGAAGGATTGCCATCGGAAGCATCCATTATCCTGATTTGTGCAAGTGTAGAAGGTGTATTTGGAATCGGTTCCCAATAATATATACCAGTATTATTTTTATCAACCGCAATAAAATTCCAATTGTTACCATTGTTAGTTGAATATTCTAATTTTACAGAATCCAAACCGGAACTATACCATATTATTTCTTTTGCAGTTCCGCCTTCCCAAAATTCACCGCCATCAGGTCTAACAATACGTAAACTTTCGTTCGAATTTTTTATAATATTAAATACATTATCACTTTCATCTGAACTTTGACCATCTATACTTGAAACACGTATTTTACATTGATTTGATAAAACATTTGGTATCGGGAACCAAACATAAATACCAACATTTTTTAAACTATCTATAACTAAAGACCAGGTTGCGCCATTATCAACAGAAAATTGGATACGGACAAATTCAGTACCGGTACCGCTCCATTTAATTTCATGAGAAGAGCCTTCCATCAAATTTTCAGCACCATTGGGTGAAGAGACTTTTATTGTTATTGAGCCATCACCATCACCATCAGCATCATCAGTACCAGTTGTATCTTCTTTTAATTTGCATGAGGTTAGAATTATTAGAAGTGCTAAAAGAAACTTGATGTATTTTTTCATCTTTTCCCTCGGTAAGAAATTTATCTTACGTGTTGAGTAAATTTAATAAAAAAAAGGATTATTTTTATTAAGTAAAATAATACAGAAAGTGTGCCCAAACGATAGTTTAATATTTATACCCTAAAGTTAAGGTTGAAATGATTAAAACAAAATATTACATGTCAATTTTACTCTTAATTACACCATTGTCAATATTACCCCAACAATTGATTTTCGAGAGAGAAATAGGTCAATTTGATGCTGCCAGTACATTATCCATCAATCCAGCCGGTTTTATATTTGTTTTGGATACAAATAATAACGAAGTAATAAAATTAGATACTCTGGGTAATGAAATTAACCGAACCGGCGGTTATGGCTGGGATTCCTATTCATTCGATTCGCCTGTCGATATTTATACAAATACTCTGAACGTTTATATAGCTGATAAGAATAATGATAGGATTCAGATTTATGATAAGGATTTAAATTTTTTATCATCTTTTTCAACAAGTGATAGTGATAATGAAAATATTAGATTCAGGTACCCTACCGGAATAGCTGTTTATTCCCAAGGTGATCTATTTATCGTGGATTCCGATAATTCAAGAATATTAAAATTTGATCTGCGTGGTGAATTTGTTACAACAATAGGCGGAATTGAAAGCGGTAATTATATCTTATCTAATCCTTCTAAAATTACAATTCTGCAAAATGGTAATTTACTGGTTGTTGATGGAGTGAATATTGTATCTTATGATCAATTCGGGAATTATATTAATCATTACAAATTCGAATCAGAACCGACAAATATTAATTCCCTATTTGATAAATTGACAATTACTGATGGTAAAACAATTTATTTTAGAATCTCAAATTCCGGTACAAATATTTATGATAAAATGATTGCACTGGATATAGATGATGAAGTGATTGATGCGGTTATCTTTAATTCTAAAATGTATGTATTAACAAAAAAACAAATCTACATTTATCAAATTATATATTAGCAAATTGCAAATACATTACCGCATTCTAATATCATTATTATTACTATTTTTTACTCTCTCAATTTTTTTCGAATTTATAATTCATCTCCTCAATCAATCAATTTTTATTTTCCCATTTATCAAAAAAGGATTTTCGTTGTTATGCCATCAAGATGAAGAAAAAATTATCAATTTATACGGGATACACTCACTTGTATGTGCAAGATGCACCGGAATTTATTTGGGTATGTTATTAACAAGCATTTATATAATTTTCGAACCGGCTGCAAAAACAAGAGGTGCATCTTATTTTTTAATTTTAACCTTACCGATAATTTTCGATGTTATTTTAGTGAATTTAGGATTTTATAACTACTCAAAATATTCTGCGGTAATAACCGGACTTCTTTTTGGTTCAGTAGTATTTGTTTATTTTTACAATGGTTTGAATTTATTAATATCAGAATATCATAGAAGGCAATAATTTGAAAAAATACATTTCCCCTTTTATATGCGGATTTGGAGCCGGTGTTCTTCAAGTGGTACCGGTAGCAAAAAGTTTTGCTTGTTGTTTTATAATTCCGCTTGCCGCTTTTATTTCATTGTATTTAGATTTGCGTGCAAATCCTACTACCGATTTTTTTAAAGCAAAGAAAGGATTGATATTCGGATTAATGACCGGTTTGTTTGCCGCTCTATTCGGCAGTTTTTTTGATATAATGATAACATTAATAACAAAGAACAATGATATTGTTGCAACCTTTCCCGAATTACAAAAAATGGTTCAAGGTTTTCCGTTATCAGATGAACTAAAAAGCGAAGTCCTGAAATTATTCACGGAAGTAAGAAATGATATTCTCAAATACGGATTTTCTCTTCTCTATACTTTTTCTGTTATTATAAATAATCTTGTGATCAATTCAATTTTCGGAATGCTCGGCGGATTGATTGGGGTTCAAATAATAAATAACAAATTAAAGAATCAAAGATAATATGGTATCAGCATTAATTTTTTGCGGACATCTAATTTTTATACTTTATATTTTCACAAAAAAATGGCAAGATGAATCTTTATCATCAGCATTTATAAATCTTTCATTAATAATAATTTTATTCTCAGTCGGTTGGTCAGTTTCTACAACAATTGTAAAAATTTTCTTCGATGCAGAAGGATTTGGTCTTCATTTTGATTCTGATACAATATCATTAACAATTCTCACAATTGTATAATACTTTTTCTATAAATTTTATTACCGTGAAAAAGAGACTACTGAAGACGGTAAGGAAAAGTAATTACAACAGTTTGTTCAACTTGCTTTGCTCTTGAAGGAAGCGGTTCAAAACGCCATTGTCTAAGTGAATTTATAGCTGCCAATTCCAAACGTGCATCCGCTTTAATTAACGGGAAGATTTTCCCGACAGTACCATCGGGCAGAATTGTAAATCTCAATTTAACATCAATTTCTTTAGAAACACCTTCCGGATATTCGGGCAGAGAATAGCTATATATTTTCCGCATTCCTTTTCCGCCGAAATCAATTTCAAATCCAAAACCACCTTCACCCTCACTTTCCGGTTCAGTCCCTTTGGATTTGTTCTGTTCTGTATTTAGCGGTTTAATTTTTTCAGCGTCAACAGATTCTTTCTGATTCTTTTTATCAGTCTCTAAAATTTTATTATCGGTTTCTCTGTTTTTTGTTTCAGGCAGTTTTACTTTTTTCTGTTCATCTGCATTAACAATTTTTTTTTCTTCTTTCGGTTTGCTTTTTTCGGTTAGAGGATCAACACCAAAAGGACCGGCACTGCCCATACTCGATCCGCTACCAAAAC
>CAYXKL010000121.1:0-7282 GCA_964464825.1 uncultured Melioribacter sp.
GTGTTGTAGCGTAACTCTGTCTATACAATCCTTTATGTTCTAAAAACAAAACTGGATCATTGAGACGCAATGCGGTTTTCAATAATCCTTTTGCATCTGCAGAATTTGAAGGATATGCAATCAGTAATCCCGGCATATGAGCAAAAAATCCTTCTATGTTCTGGCTATGATATAATCCTCCGTGAATATAACCGCCAACGGCAACACGAGTAACAACCGGTGCTTCAAAAAGATTATTAGAACGGTAGCGCATCATAACAAGTTCATCTCTGAACTGCATAAAAGCCGGCCAGATGTAATCTCCAAATTGTATTTCTACACAAGGTTTAAGTCCGGCTAAAGCCATACCAATGGCTACTCCTTCGATGCTGGCTTCTGCCAATGGTGAGTTGAAAACCCTATCATTACCAAATCTTGTTGATAAACCTTTTGTAGCAGTAAACACACCGCCTTTCCCATCTGCAACATCTTCACCGAAAACATAAATTTTATCATTGCGGTCCATCTCTTCACGCAAAGCATGATTAATAGCATCAACCATTACAATGGGTTTACCATCAATCTTACCTTTATTAAAATCTAATGATGCGTGTTTACCGGATTCATCCAAAATGTATAATGTCGAAGTTTCAGCTTTCGGATCTTCTTGTTTTAATGCCCAATCTGCGGCATCATTTACATGTTGAATAATTTCTTTTTGAAATTCTTCATAAGCAAGCGATGTTAGTACACCTTTTTTTATAAGCAGATCAGAAAATATTTTTATCGGATCCCTTTTCATATCTTCTAGTAAAGATTCACTGCTTCTATATTTTTTTTGATCATCTGAAGATGAATGCGAAAATAATCTTACAACATGTGCTTCAACCAGTGCTGGGCCTTTACCTTGACGGGCATATTTAAATGCAGATTGTGCTATTGCATTGACTTGTAAAAAATCAGTGCCATCAACATCCATCCTCAATAAATTTTCATATCCTTTCATCATTTCAAGAATAGAACCATTTTTACCGGCAGTCTGCTGTTCTACCGGAACAGAAATAGCCCATTTATTATTTTGAATAACAAATACAACTGGGAGTTTATCGCGTGAAGCCCAATTAACAGCTTCGTGAAATTCACCTTGTGAAGTTGTACCTTCTCCACTACTGACATAAACTACACCATTTATTTTTTGTTTTTTCATTGCGAGTGCAGTACCTACAGCTTGTAAAAATTGAGTGCCGGTAGGACTGGATTGAGTAGGAATGTTAAATTCTTTAGAAGACCAATGACACGGCATCTGTCTGCCGCCGGTTAACGGATCATCCGCTTTACCAAGATAAGCCAGAAAAAGGTCTTCCGGTTTTGTACCAACAGCAATTGAAAAACACATATCACGGTAATATGGATAAGCCCAATCAATTCCTCTTTTCATTGCAAGACCAAAAGCAGTTTGAGTTGCTTCGTGCCCAGCACCGGAAATTAAAAAGAAAGCTTTACCTTGTTTAATTAAAGTCATTACCTTGTTATCAATAGTACGGGAAAAACTCATTATACGAAGAACATTCATCAATTCATCTTTGGTCATTCCACCGAATGAATCGATCTTACCGGTTGGTGTAGAACCGTCCAATTTTTTATCTAAAACGGTAGCTGTTTCTATCTTGCCGTTTTTTGTCATGTTCTTTCCTTTTTCTTTTTAAGTATATGTGCCGCTTATCAGATATTTAAAATTTCAGAGATAAATCCTTCTTTCTCTTTAATATTATATTCAGAATATCCGAATACTTCAATAAAATTCTTAACGATTTTATTTTTAACATCAGCAATTAAGAAAGTAGTATTTAATTCCTTGCTTAATGAAGTAACATCTTTGTCTTTAATACCGCATGGTACAATTCCACTAAAGTAATTTAAGTCTGTGTTTATATTGAAAGCAAATCCATGCATGGTAATCCATCTACTTATTTTAATGCCAATTGCTGCAATTTTTCTATTTTCAATCCAAACGCCGGTATATTTAGGATTTCTTTCTGGTTTCAAACCATATTCAGAACATGTTTTAATTATTACTTCTTCAAGACCACGTAAGTATTCATGTGTATCTTCTTTCCAATCTGATAATTTTATTATTGGATAACCAACAATTTGTCCCGGACCGTGATAGGTAATATCACCACCTCTGTCAATTTCATAAACACTGATTCCAAGTTCTTTAAGTTGTTCATTAGTACTTAATAAATTTTCTTTATCGGCAATTTTACCGAGAGTATAAGAATGAGGATGTTCAAGTAAGAACAGAGTATCATTAATACGATTTTGCAAACGGAGATTAAAAATTTCTTTTTGCAAATCCCACGCAGTTTTGTAATCAATAAATCCGAGATCGCAATAATCTAAATTTCTATATATGAATTGATTCGCCATAAGCATTTGCAGCCGCTTCCATTATAGATTCAGACAAAGTAGGATGAGCATGAATAGTTTTAATTATACTTTCATAAGTTGCTTCAAGTGATTTTGCAAGCGTAAGCTCTGCAATCAATTCAGTTGCTTCGGGACCAATAATATGAGCGCCGAGCAGTTCACCATACTTTGCATCAAAAATTAATTTTACAAACCCATCCCGTTCTCCAACAGCAAAAGCTTTTCCGCTTGCCATAAATGGAAATTTACCAATTTTAAATTCGTGTCCGGCTTCGCGTGCTTTCTGTTCGGTCAGTCCAACACTTGCAACTTGCGGAATACAATATGTGCAGCCGGGAATATTATCATAATTTATTTGGGATGAATGGATTCCCTTTATTGATTCAATACACCTAATTCCTTCGGCAGATGCAACATGTGCTAACCAGGGTGGACCAATAACATCACCAATAGCAAATAGATCTGGAATATTTGTTTGATAATTTGATTTATCAACTTTAATGTGATTCTTATATAATTCCACACCAAGTTCTTCCAGACCAAATCCTTCTACATTTCCAGTTACTCCAATAGCATTTAATACTTTTTCAGCATTTAATTCAATCTTCTTCCCTTCTTTTTCAATTGTTACAAATACATCACCATCTTTCACCTCAGCTTTTTCAACTTTAGCTGATGTATAAATTTCAATTCCTCTTTTCTTTAATGATTTGGTAAGTGTTTCTGCAACTTCTTTATCCTCAACCGGTAGAATTTGATCTAACATTTCAACTACTGTTACTTTAGTACCAAGGACTGAATAAAAATATGCAAACTCAATTCCTATCGCACCGGCTCCGATTACAATCAAATCTTTCGGCAGCTTTTCTAAACTCATAGCTTCTGTGGATGTGATAATATTTTTTTTATCAACCGGTATTGAAGGAACAGTTTTGGGACGTGCGCCCGTCGCAATGATTATTTTATCAGCTATAATCGAATCAGTTTTTTTACCATCTTTATCAAAAATATCAATTTGGTTTCTTGTAATTAATTTTCCAAAACCCCTGATACGGTCAACTTTATTTTTCTTTACAAGTAATTCAACATTTTTGGTAATTCGATCTGAAATATCACGGCTTCGTTTAATAATTTTATTGAAATCAAAACTTAATCCTTGAACAGATATTCCAAAATCATTCGAATGGTTTTTAATCAGATCATATATTTCTGCATTTTTTAATAGTGATTTTGTGGGTATACAACCCCAATTTAAGCAGATTCCACCTAAGTTTTCTTTATCAATTACAACGGTCTTGAAACCTAACTGTCCAGCTCTAATTGCTGCTACATAACCGCCGGGGCCACCGCCCAAAATTGCAATTTCGTAATTTTTTCCCATTATTTTATCCGATATGAACTGAGTATTGGCTTCGAAATATAACTATATGCTCTCTTAAAACAAACATTAGCTCCTTTTATAACTATTAACAAGATTTTATGGGTATATGTTCATCCTAGTGTAGAATATAGAGCTTAGAATGCAAATAAATTCAGTATCTAGTAGCCAGTATTAAATTCCAACATTATCAAGAAGCATGAAATCCCTCATCTTTCCGTTGGAATTGTTTTTCAAATTTTTCTGTGGGTATTTGCAAATTATCATCAATGGGCATAAACCACAATTCGGTTTTGATGGTTTGCAGATTTCACGCCCTAATCGTATCAAGTTTGTATGAAATGAATGAGCAATCCCTTCCGGTAAATCTTTGTTTAGAGCATAGAAAGTTCTGTCAGGAGTTTTTTCATTTACTATACCGATGCGGTTAGTAGTCCTATGAACGTGTGTATCAACCGGGCAGACATTTCTATCGAGAGCAAAAAGAAGAACACAGCTTGCAGTTTTAACACCAACACCTTTGTAGTTGGTCAATTGTTCTATAGCTAAATCGTTATTTAGATTATTTATAAAATTAAGATTTATGTTACCTTTTTTTGAGAGTTTGTCTAATAGATTTTTAATAGCAAATGATTTTTGTTTTGCTAATCCGGCAACACGTATTACACTTTCAATCTTAGTTCTTTTTTCATCAGCCAATTCTTTCCAAGATTTATAATGACTTTTCAGGTTTTGATATGCTTTATAAGAATTATTATCGTTTGTGTTTTGTGATAGTATAGTGGCAATCAACATTTCAAGAGGATCAGGCAGTTTTTTGTTTCGCTGGGGAATGCCGAAATGTTTAATAAGCAGCCTGTTTATTTTTATGATAAATTCTTTTTGAGTTTTCATTTAATAAATCATTTTCGCTGAAAAGTTATTAAATTCCATTTGAATATAATTCAAATTTCTCAATTTGTAATTCTCAATTAAGAGGTTGTTATGCCAACATTAATGGTCAGTATTTCCGGAATACGAGGTATTATTGGTGATGGGCTCGACCCTACAACAATTGTGAGATATACATCTGCATTTGCAGATTTTTGCGGTAAAGGGAAAATAGTTATTGGAAGTGATGGCAGAATTTCCGGTGAAATGGTTAGTAGTATTGCTATTGGTACTTTAATCGCAAAAGGTAACGATGTAATTGATCTCGGTATTTGTCCGACACCAACCGTACTATTCAATGTAAAAAAATTAAGAGCAGTTGGCGGAATTCAAATTTCAGCGAGTCATAATCCAAATGAATGGAATGCACTAAAATTATTAAACCGTAATGGCGAATTTATGAGTCCAGACGAGCATGATACGATGATCAAATTATTAGAAAATTCAGATAAAAATTATAGTACATGGAATAAACTTGGGAAAGTCATTCATTACGGAAAGGGATTGGAAGATCACATTGAAGCTGTTCTAAATATGAAATTTATTGATGTTAAAAAGATTCAGAAAAGAAAATTCAAAGTGTTGCTTGATTGTGTTAATGGTGCCGGTGCTTATTCAATGCCTATATTGCTAAAAGAACTAGGATGTAAAGTGATTGAATTTAATTGTGAAAAGAACGGAATATTTCCAAGATTACCCGAACCGATACCTGAAAATTTAACTTCTGTTATGAAAGCAGTAAAAAAATATAAATCTGATATAGGAATTGTTGTTGATCCTGATGCAGACCGCCTGGTTCTTATAACCGAAAAAGGAGAACCTTTCGGTGAAGAGAACACAATAACACAAGCAGTGAAATTTTATCTCTCAAAGAAAAGAGGAAATGTTGTTGTTAATCTTTCCACAACACGTGCAGTAGATGACGTTGCATCTTTAAATAAATCGAAAGTATTCCGTTCCCCGGTCGGTGAAGCAAATGTTGTTAAGAAAATGAAAGATGTAAAAGCCGTTATCGGCGGTGAAGGTAGCGGCGGAGTTATTATTCCAAAAGTAAATTTTGGGAGGGATGCTCTTGTTGGAACAGTCTTAATGCTTCAGCATCTTCTGGAATTTGGTGGTAAAATGAGTGAATTAAAAAATTCATTGCCAAAATATTTCATTCAAAAAAGTAAAATTGAAATTGGTGATAAAAATCCGGATGAAATATTGTTGATGCTAAATGGAAAATATAAAAATCAACGAATCAATACTGAAGATGGTTTACGAATTGATTTTAGTGACCATTGGGTCCATTTTCGCAAATCGAATACTGAGCCAATAATCAGGTGTATTGTTGAGGCATCAACAAAAAATGATGCGGAAAATTATTCACGTTTATATCTAAACGAAATTACCAGTATCTAAAAAACTAAAGAGAATTTATATAAATGTTAATTGAAAAAATTGAACTCTATCACGTTAAATTGGAACTAGTTTCTCCATTTGTAACATCAATGGGTGTAGAGACAGATGAAGAACATATTATAATCAGAGTTGATGGAGAAGGGCTAACCGGCTGGGGTGAATCTGTAGCAGAAGGGACACCATATTACTCATACGAAACAGTAAAGACCGCCTGGCATATTTTAAGTGATTTTCTCATTCCGCAAATATTGGGTAAAAATATCTATAATGTTGATGAAGCAATAAACATGTGGATGCGAGTGAGAGGACACAGAATGGCTAAAGCCGGGTTAGAAGCTGCATTATGGGATCTGTTTGCAAAATCTGAGAATAAATCTTTATCAAAATGTCTTGGAGGTGTTAAGGATAAAATTGATGTAGGCGTAAGTATTGGTATTCAATCTTCAACTAAAGAATTAATTGCCAAAACTGAAGGATACTTACGTGAAGGTTATAAAAGAATAAAAATTAAAATTGCTCCTGGACAGGATTTAAAATATATAGCTGCACTTCGTAAAGAATTTCCAGAGATATTATTGCAAGTAGATGCAAATTCTGCTTACACACTTAATGATATAAATCTATTTCAGCAGATGGATAAATATGATCTGCTTTTAATTGAACAGCCGCTTGGCCATGATGATATTTATGATCATTCTAAATTACAACGTACTATAAGAACTCCACTCTGTCTGGATGAAAGCATTCATTCATTAGCAGATACAAAATCTGCAATTGAACTTGAGAGTTGTAGAATTATAAATATTAAACCGGGGCGGGTTGGAGGATTTACAGAATCAAAATTAATACATGATTATTGCGAATCTCAAAATGTTCCGGTTTGGCACGGCGGTATGCTTGAATCAGGAATAGGACGAGCCGGCAATGTTGCTCTCGCTTCTCTTTCAAACTTTACATTACCCGGTGATATCTCCGCAAGTAAAAGATATTACAAAGAAGATATTGTTTATCCTGAATTTGTTGTTGCATCAGATGGTAGAATGGAAGTACCAACAAAACCCGGGATCGGTGTTGAAGTCTTAATAGATCGGCTTAAAAAAGTAACTGTTACAAAAGAAATTTTTCAGTGATTAATTCTTTTTTTCAGTTTCCATTCTACTC
>CAYXKL010000122.1:0-7227 GCA_964464825.1 uncultured Melioribacter sp.
GTTCTGGATGCTGCTAAAGAATTCGGTATAAAAAAAGTTGTATTCAGTAGTTCTGCCGCTGTTTATGGAAATGATCCCGAATTACCAAAAAATATTAATTCTAAAACATTGCCTTTGTCACCTTACGGCATTACAAAATTAGATGGCGAACTTTATTTAAAGATGTATAATGATCTACAAGGTGTTGCAACGGTTTCACTCCGGTATTTCAATGTTTTTGGAGAAAGACAAAATCCTAAAAGTCAGTATGCAGCTGCAGTTCCGATTTTCATTTCAAATGCTTTAAAGAACGAACCGATAATTATTTATGGAGACGGGGAACAGACAAGAGATTTTATTTATGTGAAGGATGTTGTAAGAGCTAATATTTTAGCTGCTGAAGAAAATGTCAATGGTGTGTTTAATGTCGCATCAGGTAAATCAATTTCTATTCTACAACTTGCTGAGATTATTATAAATAAAACTAAGAGCAGCAGTAAAATTATATTTGAAAAGGAAAGAAGTGGAGACATTAAACATAGTTTAGCATCAATTAAAGAGACTGAAGAAATTCTAAAATTCAAAAATCAATACAGCATAGAAGAAGGTATTGACCAAACTATAAAATATTACAGCACTTAATAATTTACCAATTAATACTGCATGAATTTTAGAGGATTTATGGAAAAAGTTTATCTAATTATTTTTCTTTTTATTATGTTTTTATCAGTTCAAGGATGCTCTTCACTTTTTGTTCGTGAGCCTGAATTTATTAGGGTAAAGGGAACGCAATTTTCTCTGAATGATAAACCATATTATTTTGTCGGAACAAATTTTTGGTATGGATGCTATTTGGGAATGCCCGATGAAGAAGGAGACCGTGAAAGGTTAATTCGTGAACTTGATAGGATGAAAGAAAATGGTATTTGTAATCTTAGAATTCTTGCTGCATCAGAACAATCGTATTTAAGCAGAGCATTACAGCCGGTTTTCCAAACTTTCCCGGGTATTTATAATGAAAAATTATTAGAAGGTTTAGATTTTTTATTAGCTGAAATGAGAAAACGGGAAATGTATGCTGTAATATTTTTGAACAATTATTGGGAATGGTCTGGAGGTTTTTCGGTTTATAATAAATGGTTTGGTAATAGTGTACCAGTTGACCCGAATAATCCTGAACAAGGTTGGGGTGCGTTTATGGATTACTCAGCAGAATTTTACCGTAATGAGAAAGCTAATGAAGCATTCAGAAATTATATTTTAAAAGTTATTACAAGAAAAAATAAATTTACCGGCGATTATTATTTTGAAGATCCAACTATAATGGCTTGGCAACTTGCTAATGAACCAAGGCCTGGCAAAGGTGAGGAAAGTTATCAATATATAGAATATTATTATAAATGGATTGACGAAACTGCTGCATACATTAAATCATTGGATGCAAATCATTTAGTTTCAAGCGGAAGCGAAGGTCTAATTGGAAGCATTCAAATGGATGAAGTTTTTCTAAAAGCACATCAAAGTAAAAATATTGATTATGCAACATTCCACCTTTGGGTTAAAAATTGGAATTGGTACGATTCACAAAATCCGGAAGAAACTTTTCCAGTAGCTGAAATCAAAGCTATCGATTACATAAATAATCATATCGCTTATGCTAAAGTTTTAAATAAACCGTTAACTCTCGAAGAATTTGGAATTGGTAGAGATAAAGATTCTTGTAATGTAAATGCAACTACATTCTATAGAGATAGATTTTATACGAAAATATTAAATACTGTCTATGACAGTGCGGCATCAAGCGGAGTAATTGCCGGTAGTAATTTTTGGGGCTGGGGAGGAGAAGCAAGAAGTATGAATGCAGATTATATTTGGCAGCCCGGTGATCAATTGATGTGCGACCCTCCGCATGAACCTCAAGGCATTAATTCAGTTTTTGATACAGATATTTCAACAATAAATATTATAAAAGAATTTGCCGGTAAAATGGAAGAATTAACGAAGAAAGAATTAATCAAATTTGATAATCGAACAATTTCGAAACAATAATACTGTTACATAAGAATAATTTTAAATAATAAATTAAGAGAATATGAAAAAATTAATTATTACTTATTTCCTTTTGATGTTAACTTTATCGGCACAAAACATAATCGAGGTACCTTCAATCTTTTCTGATAACATGGTATTACAACAAAAATCATCAGCACCAATTTGGGGAAAAGGAAATCCCGGTGATAATTTGACTGTTAAAACAAGCTGGGGTGAAGTTTCTAAAACTGTTGTAGGTAAAGATGGTAAATGGTTTACAAAGATTAAAACTCCTAAAGCCGGAGGACCTTATGAAATTAATTTGACAATCGGTGATTCTAAAATAAATTATAAAAATGTAATGATCGGAGAAGTGTGGTTATGTTCCGGTCAATCAAATATGGAAATGCCGTTAATGGGTTGGCCCCCTACCGATACTATTGCCGGCTCTGTAAACGCAATTAATAATTCAAATAATTCTAATATCAGATTTTTTACCGTAAAAAAATCATTCTCGACCAATCCAGAATTTAATTGCGAAGGAATCTGGGAAGAATCAAATCAGAGTACGTCACCATCTTTCAGTGCCGCGGCATATTTTTTTGGTAAAAAATTATTTGATGAATTAAAAATCCCCATTGGTTTAATTAATTCTAGTTGGGGAGGAACTCCAATTGAAGCATGGATTAGTAGTAAGTTCTTGACAAAAAATGCAGATTACAAAAATTTCGTTTCAGATTTTTCCGAATCAGTTGTAAAGTTTGAAGAACAAAAAAAATGGATAGAAAGTCATAGACTCATTGATGTTAGAGAAATTGAGCAAAATAATAAATGGAAGAACTTAAACTTTGATGATGATGAAATAGCTCTGAAGGATTATAACGACTGCAATTGGCACGAAATGGATCTTCCTAACGGTTGGGAAAATAGTGAGGTTGGAAATTTTGATGGAGTTGTTTGGTTTAGAAAAAAAATAGAAATTCCTGAATCCTGGCTTGGAAAAAATTTGATTGTTGAGCTTTCAACAATTGATGATATGGACATTACTTTTGTTAACGGTACTAAAGTAGGTGGTTATGAAGTTGATGGTTATTGGCGGACTTTGCGTTCGTATGCAGTGCCAAAAGAAATCATTGACGATAATACTGTTTCGATTGCCGTGCGTGTTATTGACACGCAAGGCGGAGGTGGAATTTGGGGACAAAAAGAATTAATGAAAATTTATCCTGAAAATTCTGAAGACTTTATTCCAATAAACGGATTATGGAAATATCTACCGGTTGCGGAATATATTGCGGGTAAATTTTTTGTATATGGCGCAAAAAATTCAGAATTTTACAAACGACCATATCTCCCGATTCCATTATCTGCAACAACACCCACGCTACTATATAATGCAATGATTCATCCGATTATTCCTTTTACTATAAAAGGTGTTATTTGGTATCAGGGTGAATCAAATACAATAAATCCTAAAGGATATGAAAAACTTTTTCCATTGATGATAAAAAATTGGAGAGAAGATTTTAGAATAGGAGAGTTTCCATTTTATTATGTACAGATTGCCCCATATAAATACGATGAAGGAACACAATCACAAAAATTGAGAGAGGCACAACTAAAAACACTTTCCGTAAAAAATACCGGTATGGCAGTCACACTTGATATAGGTGACCCGTTTAATATCCATCCATCAAACAAAAAAGATGTTGGTGAAAGATTAGCATTATGGGCATTAGCAAAAAATTATGATAAGAAAGTTGGTTATAGCGGACCTATTTATAAAAGTAAAAAAAGGATTGGTGATAGACTGGTACTCTCTTTTGATCATGATCAGGGTATGTACCTTATCACGGAAAATGGGCTTACTAATTTTGAGATAGCCGGTGAAGATAAGGTTTTCATAAAAGCTGCTGTATTTATCGAAGAAAGAAAAGTTCATGTTTATAATCCAGCAATTCCAAAACCAGTTGCTGTAAGATATTGCTGGAACGATACTGCTGAAGGTACATTATTTAATAAATATGGATTACCAGCTTCTTCATTTAGAACTGATGAATGGGACTAGTGAAATTAATTTAATAGCAATGATGGACTAATTAAATCATAATTTTAATTATATCTTCATTTTATATTTAGATATATGTGAACTATTTTGCAATTGGAATTTACTTCTAATTTAATATTATAACCAACACTAGATTCTTAATTGGATTATTTATGAAAATTAATGCTGATATAAAAAAACTTACTGCAAATACAATTAGAATATTATCTGCCGAAGGAGTACAAAAAGCTAATTCTGGTCATCCTGGAATGCCGATGGGTATGGCAGATGTTGCAATGATTTTATGGACTGAATTTTTAATACATAATCCAAATGAACCCAAATGGATTAACAGGGACAGATTTATTTTATCTGCCGGTCATGGTTCGATGCTCCTCTATTCATTATTACACCTTAGCGGATATGACTGCTCATTGAATGATTTGAAATCATTCCGTCAGTGGGAAAGCCGCACACCGGGTCACCCTGAGTATGGTTTATTACCCGGAGTGGAAACTTCAACCGGTCCATTAGGACAAGGATTTGGCAATGGTGTTGGTATGGCAATCGCTTCCAAAATGATGGCTGAAAGATTTAATGATGAAAAAAATCAGTTGATCGGAAATCATTACATATACGGAATTGTTAGCGATGGTGATCTGATGGAAGGAATTTCTCATGAAGCTGCATCAATTGCCGGTCACTTAAAATTAGGGAACATCATTTATTTTTATGATGATAATAATATTACAATTGAAGGAAGTACAGAATTAACTTTTTCTGAAAATATTTCTAAACGTTTTGAAGCTTATGGATGGCAAGTATTAAATTGCGATGCATACAATCATAGTCAAATTAGAGAAGTTATTTTATCAGCTCAAAATGAAAAAGAAAAACCGACAATTATTATTACAAAATCACACATTGGGTATGGCAGTCCAAATAAAGTAGATACTTCAGAAGTTCATGGCTCACCTCTTGGCAAAGATGAATTAGTAGCTGCTAAAAAGTATTTAAATTGGAATTATAACGATGAATTTTACATTCCTGATGAGGCTTTCCAAGTTTTTGATGAGCGCAAAAAAGAATTGGAAAAAATCTATAATGATTGGAATATAAAATTTGAACTGTGGAAGAACTCTAATCCGGATAAATCTGTTCTTCTTAATAAGTATTTATCAAATTGGCTTCCCGAAAATTTAGAAGAAGAATTATTGAATGCAGCACCAAAAGAACCGAATGCAACCCGTTCTATTTCAAGTAAAATAATTCAGAAAATTGCTCAAATTGTTCCCAACTTTATCGGCGGTTCTGCTGATTTAGCACCTTCTACAAATACATATATGAATGGATTCGACCCGATTGCACCCGATAAATTTTCCGGAAGAAATTTTCACTTTGGTATCCGCGAACATGCAATGGGTTCTATTCTAAATGGCCTTGCATTGTATGGTGGATTAAGACCATTCGGTGCAACATTTTTTGTCTTTTCAGATTATATGCGTCCGGCAATTAGACTGGCAGCAATAATGGAACTACCGGTGATTTATGTTTTTACACACGATTCAATATTTGTTGGCGAAGATGGACCTACACATCAACCGGTAGAACATCTTGCTGTATTGCGTGCAATTCCTCATATCACAGTTATCCGTCCGGCGGATGGTTTTGAAACAGCAATGGCATGGGCTTACGCTCTCCGAAACAAGAAAAATCCAGTTGCTTTAATTTTAACAAGGCAGAAAATCGAGAACATTGAAAGAAATGTTGATTTCATATCAGAGAATTTTTTAAAAGGGGCCTATATTATTTTTAAAGAAAGAAAAGGTAAAATAGATTTTATAATTGCTGCAAGCGGTTCGGAATTACCGGTTGCATCGGAAACAAAAAAGAAACTTGAAAACGATTTTAATATACGTGTAGTTTCTATTCCTTCCAGAGAAATATTTGAAAGACAAAATGAGAATTATAAAAACGAAATCTTTCCACCCGATACACCGGTTGTTGTTATTGAAGCAGCATCTATGTATGGCTGGGGAGATCTTTTCAGACAGAAATTATTAACAATAGGAATGACAAGATTCGGCGCTTCAGCACCTTATAAAACTTTAGCAGAAAAATTCGGCTTTACACCAGATGCAGTTGCTGAAAAAATATTTACTTGGTTAAAGAATTAATTATTCGTAAGAAAATAAAGAATGAAAAATCACATTATACATAAATTACTTTTAGTCATATTTTTATTATCATACACATCAATCCTTTCTCAAAATAAAAAAGAGTTGATTAAACTTGTTATTACACCACCAAGTAATCCGATAGAGAATTTCAAGGGATTTGGTGCTGAATGGGATTCACGCGCATATAATTTTAACGGAGTAAATGATGATGATTTTAAATTGATAACTGAACGCATCAAATGGATGAAAATTCCAATTGTAAGAATTATGATGCAGACTAAGTGGTGTTATAGCCAATCACTTGGATATGATTGGAATAATGAAAATATGAATTTACTCTACCGCCATTTAGATTTTTGTCAAAAAAATGGAATTGAAGTTGTTTTATGCGATTGGGGTATTGAAGTTGACTGGTTAGCTGTTGATGGTATATCAAAAACAGATGATCCAAAATATCTTGAAGTGATTGGAAATTATCTTGATTATTTAGTCAATCAAAAAAATTATACATGTATTAAATATTTTAATCTGGTTAATGAACCAAATTATGAAGTAGGAAATTTTGAAAGATGGAAAAATGGGGTGGATCAATTATTTCAAGTTTTGAAGGATAAAAATCTATATTCTAAAATAAAAATTGCTGCACCTGGTTTCAGTAATGATAAAGAATGGTTCCTTAATACAGTAGATGAAATACGTTATGCATTGGAAGTCTATGATGTACATTTATATGCTTGGAAAGAATCAACATCAAAAGGGGGAGTTCAAAATATTCTTAAAGAACTTTTTGATTATGCAAAATCATTGGATCAATATTCCGGCAGAAAATTATTTTTTGTTAGTGAAGCCGGTATGAGAGACGGTCAATCTGCAGCAATAAGTACACAAATAGATAGTTTTGATTACGGCGTTTTTATGACTGATTATGCAATTCAAGCAGTACATGCCGGTGCGAATGCTGTACTTGCCTGGATGCTCGATGATAACAGC
>CAYXKL010000123.1:0-7128 GCA_964464825.1 uncultured Melioribacter sp.
GTGATGGTGATGATCGTAACTTCCGCCTTCGCCATTACTTGAAGCTACTTCTGAGGCTTCAATCTTGGGAAGTTTTATAATTGCAAACAGAGCGGCAATTACAAATAACACAGCTGCTAATCCTAAATATGGAGCTTGAACTGCGCTGGCTTCCATTAACTGATAAGCAGTGCGTTCATCCGGTGTTAACGCTTTTAATTCTTCAGCGGTTTTTACTGCAACAGATAGAATTAATAATGATCCAAATAATGGTGCGATTGTAGTCCCAAGTGAATTAAATGCTTGTGTTAAATTCAATCTGCTTGATGCGGTTTCGGGTTTACCTAAAATTGCAACGTAAGGATTTGCGGCTACTTGCAGTAATGTAATTCCAGAAGCTAAAATAAAAAGTGCTAACAAAAACATAATGTATGATTGATAACCGGCAGCCGGGTAAAATAATAAACATCCAATGCCGGTGGTAATCAACCCGATTACAATTCCATTCTTATAACCTATTTTTTCTACAAGCATTCCGGATGGTAATGAAACAACAGCATACGCAGTAAAAAAACTAAATTGTATCAACATAACTTGGGTATAGTTAAGTGTAAATACCGCTTTGAGGTGCGGAATTAATATATCATTCAAACATGTAATGAAGCCCCACATAAAAAACAATGAGGTCAGAACTGTAAGTGCAAAAGTATAATTTTGCTGTCCATTACCAGTTCGTTGTGATGTCATCGTAGGTGCCGTTGAAGCCATTTATCTCTCCATGTTAATTAAAATTGTTGAAATTATTGAATTGTATTTGAGGCTTTTTATATAAGACAGTAAAGCAATAATCACTGTATTTACTCTTGTTTGTAGTAGAATTATTAGGCAAATATTATGCCTTTGATAATAAAATTGAAGTAAAAAAAACTTCGTTTTTATTTTCTTTTTGAGGATTTAATCGGTGAGCTAATTAATAATTAACGGTCTGCTTATTAATTTAATAAACATCGGTTATTAAATTAATAAGCTATTGAAATACTATCGATTTACAGATCAATCATATTTATTTTTTTACTAATTGAACCGTTACTGAGAAATTAAGCGGTTCAATATCCGGAATGTTCGGTCTTTGGCTTCTCCCTTGTTGTGGTCTTTGGCCGCCCGGCATCGGTCTCATTCCGCCGCGATTTTCCATTCTTTCAAAATCCATTTCTTCTGTTTCAAATTTTACAACTATGCTTTCACCGGCATCTGTATCAATACAGTATAAATATTCATTATTATTCCGTAATGGAATTCTCAGCTCATAAACAAAACTCTCTTGATAAAAACCAATTTGTAATTGAATCCCTTCTTTGTTCATTTTGATTGGAAATTGCCCAAGAGGATATTTTTCATTATTTACAATAGATAGTTCGTTTTGATTCTTAAAATATTTCTGTATTCTTTCAATCGGATTTTCTTTGTTCAATAATTCTCTATTTATATTTAGTTCGTTATTATTATCGGAAAGTTTTCTTAAAGGATATTTTATACCGAAAGTTTTTGAATCAACTTCTCCTTCGAACCAAACTATTGCACCGGCACGCATCAATAAAAGTTTTGAGGGTTCATCAAAAACGATACACATATACAAAAATTTATTATCGTTTTTAAAACCGTAAGCGATTTTGTTTTCACTATCATATTTCAAATCCTTTAACCATTCTTCGGGACTACCATCAATTAGAACATTATTATTATCCCAATTACTAATTAATGTATCACTTGAGCTGCAAGAAATAGCTAATAATAAAATTAGTAATGTAAGGAACACAAATGAAATTTTACTTGTAGGCATTTAATTCTATCCAATTTTATATTTTGTAAAGAAAAGACATATGATAACTTAAGAAGGTTTAATAAGGTAAGATTTATTCTTATCAAAAAAGGGGATTAATTCAGTAGAACTAATTTCTTGGTTTCGGATTTATGTCTCCCTTCAATCAAATAAAAATAGATACCGGAACTCAAACGAATCCCGGTATTGCTTACAGCATTCCATTTCAATTCATTTATGCCCGAAGAGATATATCCAAGATACTTTGTAAAAATGTTTCTACCGAGTAGATCAAAAACTTTAAATGTTAATTCATCCGGCTGTGGTAATGAGTATTTTATAATTGTAGAGCCATTAAACGGATTTGGATAATTCTGATCAATACGATAATTAAAATTCATTTCGGGTTCATCTCTAACATCAGTCGGGCCAACATAATCTATAATAATTCCGTGTAAAAATGTCAATCCAACTTCTGCAGAAAAATGAATATCAAGAAGTCCATCGTAAACTTCAACATTATTAATTTCCTTTATCAGTGCACTATTCATCCCGGCTTCTTTAAATACATCGAGATTATCATAGATTAAATTTCCCTGAGCGTAAATATCAAAAATGCGCTCCCCTTCAGCAGAATTTTGATTTTCCGAGAACAAAAGTTTTACAGAATATTTTCCTCTCGGTACCCTTACAATATATTTTGTTATATGAAATACATTCGATTGAAATATTACATCATCTTCTGTATTCGCTATCGGATCAACTTCCTCAAACACTCCCCATTTTTCCATGTAACCGAACTCAGCCGTATCGGTTGTAAACTCACGATCTTTAATGTAATCTGCATAAGCGTTGCCACCAACATTTATCTTTAGAGGAAAATTAATTTGAGGTGTTACTTTTACAGTACGGGCATGTGTTGCTGTACTATTCGGAGTATCAAACAAATCTTTGATACCATTTAAGACTATCAAATTAATTGGTAAAGAAAAATTGATACCGGTTACAGATAATTCCACTGTTCTATTGTCTGATCGTAAAAACGCTTTATTAATTTGTCCGTTACTCAACACGTACTTTGATTTATTTTCTGCTGTTGTTCTATCTACTTGCTCTGAGAAGAAAACGATAATTTTTTCTGTTAAATAGGTTCTTGCAGAAATTACCGTTGGTCCTTTAGTATCAGTATATCCGGTCTCGGTATCATTAGTTAGGCACAAAATCATTTTTCCATTTTTAAAAACAATATTGTCGGGTAAAAAATCACATTGATTCCCTGGGAATGTGTGAGTAGCTTTATCCCAACGAATTTCATCCCAAAAATCAAAATCATCTTTCCACGAAAATTTAAAGTTATTACCGCTTCCGTAATCACCTTCGCCGGGTTTATATTCATAGTAAGCTGCCCAATCATAAAAACCGAAAGCCGGTAAAATATCTTCATTCCAGGCACCAGCCCAGCTTGGATAATCCGGATTCCAAATATTAAACATAAACTTTTGTGCACGCGTTAATTGCTGAATATGTTCACCGGTTTGCTTATAAACTTCCGTTCCATCAATAAACCATGCAACATAATCGGGTGCCCATTCAAAAGCGTAAATATGGTAATCGAGTGCCGGATCATAATTAACATATTGATGACGGACATGGTTTGTTTGTCCGTGAGTAATAGTATTGAATTGAACATCGTTGTTATAACGCCCCATAATTTCAATATCAATTTCATTCCATTTTGATGATGACCATTCTTCTTCGGGTGACCCAGTAAAATAAGTAAACATTGTTGTTGTCATTCCTTCTTTTCCGGCTGATTTTATGCAAGCTTCAAATCTGCCATAAAGAAAAGCTTCTTTTGTGCGGTACTCGGCACCTTTATATTTTTTATCGCCGGATGAATTTGAATTGAATAGAAAAACGAATAGAGAAATAATTAATAAAATTTTTTTCATTGTAAAAACTGATTATTATTAAAGTTTGTGGTTTAAAACGCAAAAGGGTGAGGCTGCAATCTCACCCCGTTGCTCCATATTGATGGGAATCAAATGGAGGCACCATGAATTACTTATAATTTGTACCCATCAAAAAGAAACTATAACAGAAAATTTTTGAACATTATTTAATCTACCGAAATCTCCATAAGAATAATCAATTTTTAATCCGAGATTACCAATTAACAACTGCTGAATACCGGCGCCGAATGTGTAAGATTCTTCAGAGTCTTCTAAGAAAAGAGATTTGTAACCTCCTCTTATAAAGAACATATTATTGAAAGCGTACTCGCCTCCAATATTTACACTTTCATAATTATCGCTCGGATGTGCTGCATCAAATGCAATAGTAACAGTATGCATATCGGTTTTGATCGGTTGATACGAAAGACCGACGCGGAAGTTCAACGGTAATTCCCATTCTTCAGTCTGCAGATAAGCTGGAATCATATCATTATTTCCGGTTGAATTCGGATCAGGATCATGCAATACAAGTGCCGAGTTGCCATCCAATTTCATTTTAGTACCGAAATTTGAAATAGACATTGCAAGAACAATCCCATCAAACGGAGTTATATACTGAACACCCATATCAACTGCGAATGCACTTGCAGACATTCTCCATAGAGATTGCTGAATAAATTTTGGATTGAATCCGATTGCAAAATTATCCGTTAAGTTAATTGCATATGCAATGCTTATAGCCATATCAGTAGCTTTAAAAGTTTCACCGGTACCATCAGGTTCTTCAATAGTTGTAACATTCATTTCGTTCATATCCGATGAAATAAAGCTTACGCCAATAGCACCGTAATTACCAAGATTATAAGTTGCAGCTACAAAGTTATAGCTGATATCAGCAATCCAATCTGTACGCTCGAAGAGTACACCAACACCTTTAATTTTAGCAATACCGGCTGGATTCCAGAAAATTGCACTCGGGTCGTCGGCAACAGCAACAAATGCGCTACCCATTCCGGAAGCTCTTGTTCCCTGACTAATAGATAAGAACGGTGCTGCAGTAGTACCGCGTTTAGAAACATTAGAAACGAACTGCTGAGCCGGTAGTATAGCAGCTGTTACAAAAATTATCAATACGATTTTTATTATATATGATTTCATATCTCTTCTCCGCTCTATTTAATTACCGCAAATTTACCGATGTGCTCGCCAATATCGGGTGCGTCTATATGATAGATATAGAGTCCGTAAGCAATATCCATTCCGTCATCAGAAACAAGATTCCAAGAAAGCGTTCCATCATTTGGTCCAGAATCTTTATATAACGTTGTTACAAGAGCTCCGGTGATAGTATAAATTCTAATTGTACATTTAGCCGGTAAATGTGTAAAGTCTAATCTTCTTTCACCTCTTCCGGTTTGTCCGAAGTTTCTCTTCTCCCAAGCTGCAGCACTTATATAGGGATTTGGAACAACAGTAATTTTACTCAATTCAGTTTGAGCTACTTCACGATTTACTTTAGCAGATTTTGTTGAGAAGATAAAATTATCTCCGGTTGCAAACGGTTTTGCAATTTTAATTCTAAAAATATCTCCCGGTTCAGGTGGAAACCAGAATCCGCCTCCAGGTCCTCGGTATTGAATTCTCCATGTATATCTGGCATTAGCAAAAGTTTCAGCGCCAACATATTCAAGTATCACTAAATCATCGCCGGCTTCAAACATTTTATTATTGTTATTATCAAAAACTTCTAGCTTTACTTCATCACCCCTGGTAATATTTCGTGCTTTGAATGGTATTTCAATTTTTGAATATGGAGTAGTTATACGTGATTGCTGCGGCAGCCATTCAAGTTCATAATCAGCTCGCCATTTTACATCTTTCGTGGGATTTGATGCATCAGCAAGGACAGTCAATTCAAAATTAGTAACACCTACAAGCCAATCAGTTTCACCTACAATTGGTGCAACGGTGGTATCATTTTTTACAGATACTGCAATTCCATCAAATGGTGGACTCAATTTACCGCTTTTGAAATTTGATGAATCAACTTTATCTTCAATTACTTCTGTTACACCTTGGTATGTTCTAGTAATGGAGTAAGCTGTAGTTTTATATGTATGCTCTGTACCGCTAGAAGTAAATTCAATTTTATAAGATGCATCTTCTTTAATTTGTGCCGGATCTAAAACTACTACCTCAATACTTCCGGTACCAACACCCGAAGTAACAGATTCTAAATCACCAGAAATTTCCGGAGGTACATAACCGGCTACCGGTGCATTGGGAATTACAACAGCACAATTCTGATCGATGAAAGTTACGTTACCAACAAGATCTTCCGAAATAATTTTGGTAGTCTCTTGCGGAGTTAATCCTTTTGTACCATATGATGGATCACCTTGATCGTATGCAACAACTGCATAATAATATCTCATACCATTAGTTACTGTGGTATCTATGTAAGAATGTTCCAAACCGGTATTACTGCCTCTCCAAAAATGGGCACCGTTTACACCAACCGGATCCGGACCATTAATATCATTATTAAGATCGAATTGAGCTAATGGTTTGTAATATTTCGGTTCTCCCTTTGAATCGGTTATAATTTTAACATCATTAAAAGTTGGTTCTTGACTTCTATAAATCAGATAACCTTCAAAATCTTTTTTATATCCTAAGAATGGGTCCACTGAGTTTTCGGCAATATCATCCCAGAACAAGAAAACTTTTTTATCACCCGGTATTGCAGTAAGTGTTGCTTTATTCGGCGGTTTAGCAAAAACATAATTCGCATTATAAATTTCCTGAACCGTTTCTTTATTGAATACCATGTCTTCGTAATTTGAACCGAAAACAAGTGCAACAGAAAATCTTTCTCTTCGGTATAGCTTAAGTGGGAATGCACCCGAACCGAAAAGGATTTGAATGTTCGCATTGTTTACAGCAGTATCAAAAGTACCAACATTCATTTTACGCCAAATTACTTCATCGTTCTTAGGCCATATTGCATTTGGTCCTTTGTTAGATAGACGTTCAATAGCTAAACTGGTTAAACCGATCTGGTCGGATTCATCTTTATCGGTTGCATCAAAAGCCGGCTCACCAGCAGTTGGTACTCCATCACCCTCACCTTCATCTGCTCCTAAATACTGCATATCAAATGGACCTACACCATCTTTACCAACATCATTATTTAACGGTTCAAAATTATCTACATCCCAAACTCCATTACCATTTAAATCTGTGTAAGGAACCCAATCGCCGTCATTATCAATTCCATCATCTCTTTTTTCGTCTGTCATACCATCTTCGTCATTGTCAATGCCGTCAAATCCATCACCGGGACTTTCCAGGAATGCATATCCAACATAACCC
>CAYXKL010000124.1:0-7000 GCA_964464825.1 uncultured Melioribacter sp.
GGTATAACCTCAGTTGTTATTGGTAAAAATCAGAATATTGCGTGGGCAATGACAAATGTAATGGCGGATGATGCAGATTTTTATTCAGAAAAAATAGATTCCACCGGTAAGTATTACTTCGTTAATAATAAAAAGCTGCCGTTAATAATTAAACAAGAAAAATTTGCTGTTAAAGATTCTGCAGATTGTAAATTTGAAATTAGAAAAACCTACCGTGGACCAATAATTTCTGATGTTCATTTATACAATATCTTCTATCCGGATAATGAAAAAATAAAATCTAACTTAAGTATGCGTTGGACTGCCCTTGAATTTAGCGATGAAATATTTGCCGGATTTGCAATTAATTATTCAAAAAATTGGAATGAATTTAACGAAGCATTAAAACATTTTACTGTTCCCGGACAGAATTTTATATATTCTGATATTAAAGGAAATATTGGTTATGTATGTGCGGCAAAACTTCCAATCAGATTAAATGTCAGCCCTACTTTGATTTATGACGGCACTACTGATATTTATGATTGGAAAGGATTTGTTCCGTTTAATGAAATGCCTAAAATGTATAATCCTCCACAAAATATTATAGCAACTGCAAATAATAAAACGGTTGATAATTTTAAATATCATATATCAAATCTATGGGAACCATCATCGCGAATAGAAAGAATCTATGAATTACTAAATTCTAAACAACTGCATTCGGTTGAAGATTTCAAAAAATACCAAATGGATTTTATTTCCCCTTTCGCCCGTAATATTACACCTTTTATTTTAAACGCATTTAAGAATGTTAAAATCAATGATGAAAATTTAAAGACAGCAATAGAATTACTTGAAAACTGGAATTTTGAACTTTTAGCAGAAAGTCAGGTTCCAACTATTTATGCTTTTTTCTTGCATCATTTTATTAAAAATATTTTTGAGGATGATCTAAGTGAAGATTTACTGAAGGAATATGTTTATATAGCTAATGTACCATACCGAAAGATTATGGAACTAATTCAAAATGATCCGGCGAAGCTTTTTAATGATAATAGAACTCCACAAATAGAAGAACGTGATGATATTATACGTAAAAGTCTGGCAGATGCACTAAGTGATATTGAAACTCAACTTGGTAAAAATGCAGCTGATTGGCAATGGGGAAAAGTTCACACAGTTACATTTAAACATATGTTTTCGGGTAAATCAAATTTATTAGATAAATTGATTGATATTGGTCCTTATGGCATTGGCGGTGATGGGACAACTATTTTCAACACAGAGTATTCCTTTTCTAATTTGTTTGGTAATGATAGTAAAGAAAAAAAATATTCCAATATTCTTGGTCCATCGATGCGGTATATCTTTGATTTTAATGACCCGTATAAAATTGATATAATCTTGCCGACCGGTCAAGCTGGCCATTTTATGAATGATAATTATAAAAATATGACTGATAAATGGATTAAAGGAGAATATTTAACAGTAAGCTTAAATGAAAAAGAGTTCATTAGAAAATCTTTAAATTTGATGAAGCTAATACCGGAATGAAATAAATAGAGAAGTTTGTTTTTCAAAATGTTAAATTTATCCCCGGTTAATAAAAAAGCATATGAAAGTAACAGAACACTTATATAAAGCAAATGAAACCTTATTGAGCTTCGAGATTATTCCACCGAAAAGAGGTGGAGATATCAAGCAGCTTCTAACAGTATTGGATGATATTGTTAAATATAATCCTCCATTTATTGATATAACTAGCCACGCCGCTGAAATATTTTATGAGGAAACAAAGAGCGGTGATGTTAATATGAAAGTAAAACGGAAAAGACCTGGTACACTTGGTATCTGTGCTTTGATTCAGAATAAATATAATATAGATGCAGTCCCGCATGTATTGTGTCAAGGTTTTACGAAAGAAGAAACAGAAGATTTTTTAATAGAACTTCACTACTTAGGAATTGATAATGTACTTGCAATTAGAGGTGATGATAGCGGGTTTCAAAAACCTCTAAAATATGGACGAAGTATGAATGAATATGGAATTGATCTTATTAAGCAAATTGCTGATTTGAACAAAGGGAAATATTTGGAAGAAGGTCTTCTTGATGCATATCCGATGGATTTTTGTATTGGTACCAGCGGATATCCGGAAAAACATTTCGAATCTCCAAACATTCAGACTGATATCAGATATACAAAATCAAAGATAGAATCTGGCGCATCTTATATTGTTACTCAAATGTTTTTTGATAATAAAGTTTATTACGATTATTTAGAAAATTGTAAAAAAGAAAAAATAGATGTTCCAATAATTCCAGGATTGAAAATTATAACTTCAAAAGTTCATGCTCACACAATTCCCAAAAATTTTTATATAGATATACCAACAGAATTAGTTGAAGAACTTGATAAAGCAAAACCAGATCACACATTGGAAATTGGTGTTGAATGGACATACAAACAAGTTTTAGATTTACTTGATAAAAAGGTACCGGCTATTCATTTTTATATAATGCAGTCATCTAAACCAATTAAAATGTTGATGAATAAATTAGGGTTATAAATGATTCTTACAAGACCAAAAGTATTAAAACTTAAAAATCCACTAACCCAAAAATTAAAATGGGGAGTTGCCGGCTGCGGTAATTTTGTTGAGAATAGTTTTTTGCCAACACTAAAATTAGTTACAAGGAGTAAAGTAGTTTCGGTTTATAGTCATGATTTAAATCGTTCCCAATTTATTGCAAATAAGTTTGGTGCACCAAATTATTTTAATAATTATACAGAATTTCTAAATAGTGATATCGATACTGTTTTTGTTGCAAGCGCAAATGCAGATCATCATTGGCAAGTAATTGAAGCTGCAAAAGCCGGGAAAAATATTCTATGTGAAAAACCAATTGCTATGAATGTTCAAGAAGCAGAAGAAATGGTTAATGTATGTAAAGAAAATGGTGTTTTATTAATGGTTAACTTTGTACACCGATTTCATCCACTGATATTTAAAGCGAAAGAATTGGTAGATAAAAATCTGCTTGGCAAAATTGTCTCCGTATCAGCATCATTTAATATGGACTATCCGCCAAATGATAATTTTAGATTCAACAAACATTTAAGCGGAGGAGGCGTACTTCGCGATCTTGGTTCTCATATGATTGACACTCTAAGATTTTTTGGCGGAGAAATTTCTGAAATTAAAGCTTATATGGATAATATTGTATATAAAAGTGAAGTTGAAGATTTTGCATCAGCTATTGTAAAATTTGAAAAAAACGGTTATGGATATTTCAATGTTTCATTCAATGCGAAAAAATCCTTTAACAGAATTGAAATCCTTGGGCACAAAGGTGTTATTAGTATTGAAAATTTTGTAGGCAAAAAGAATATTACAAGTAAATTAATTATTGATTTGGAAGGTGAAGGGAAGAAGGCATTTAGAAAAAGAGCCAATAAAGTTTTATACATGTTAAGAGCAATACAAAGATCAATAATAAAAAAACAAAAACCACCGGTTACCGGTGAAGATGCTTTAATTAATATGAAAATAATTGAAGAAATTGAGAAGCAATGTCATTACGGAAAGAATTAGTCAACATTTGTCATCGTGTTTATGAAAAAGGATTTGTTTCTGCATACGACGGGAACTTATCCGCTAGAATTGATTCTGAAAGAATTTTAATTACACCCTCAGGTAAATGCAAAGGAGAAATTATAGAAGATGATTTATTGGAAATAGATTATAATGGAATTATTCTAAAAGGCGAAGGCAAAATCTCTACTGAAGTAAAAATTCATTTATTACCATATAAAAGAAGAATGGATGTAAGTGCAGTTATTCATTGCCATCCAATCTATGCAACAGCATTTGCAACAACCGGAGAAGGATTAATAAAACCAGTATTTCCTGAAGTGATTCTTTCTTTAGGAAAAGTACCGCTTTGCAGATACGCCACTCCTTCAACAGACGAATTACCCAATTCAATGTTACCATTTATTGATTTTGCTTGGGCATTATTATTAGAAAATCATGGTGCGGTTACATTTGGTAAAAATATTAAAGGTGCATACTACCGCATGGAAAAATTGGAACACGCAGCACACACAATTTTTACAGCTAGAATGTTAGGTAGAGAAAAAATAATTCCGTTAAATAAATTAAAAGAGCTTTATGATATTTCAGAAGAAGTTTATGGGATTAAAATAGATAAAAAAAATAGAATGGATTTCTAACTCATTTTTCCGGGGATTAATATGTCAAATAACGAAATAAATGTTGCATTACTACTTGGAGGAACATCACCAGAAAAGGAAGTATCGAAAGCAACCGGTAAATCAATTTATGAAGCACTAAATGAACTTAATTATCAAGTGAAAGTAATTAATCCGGCATATGGATTAAATCAACCGAAAGAAATTGCAAGATATTTTTCTGAAAAAGAGTTTACTGAAATATCAATAAGAAATTATATAGAAGTAATTAATTCTACTTTATTTGATGATGTAGATATTGCATTTTTAGCATTGCATGGTAAATGGGGAGAAGATGGTACAGTACAATCCTTACTGGAATTAAGAGGAATTAAATACACCGGGTCAAAAATTTTAGCCAGTGCCCTAGCGATGAATAAATATATGTCAAAAATAATGTTTCAGCATTTTGATGTTAGTACACCTAAATGGTTCATTGTAAAAAAAGAAGAATCAGATATTAAATTGATACGCGAGAAAATCAAGAAATTTTTTGGCTATCCATGCATAATAAAACCCAATGATCAAGGATCAACGATTGGATTAACTGTTTGCCGCGGAGATATTGAAGTTGAAAAAGGAATTAATGATGCTCTTGAATTTTCAAATATTGTTTTAATCGAAGAATATATTTCTGGCAGAGAAATGACTGTCGGTATTCTTGGTCAACAAGTTCTGCCAGTATTGGAAATAAAACCTAAAAGCGGTTTGTATGATTACAAAAGTAAATACACATCTGGTATGAGTGAATATATTGTGCCAGCTGTTATTCCACCCAAAATTGCAGAGCATTTACAACAGCAAGCTTTACTTGCCTATAATTCTGTTGGCTGTGAAAACTATGCTCGTATAGATTTCCGATTAACAAAAGATTATAAAACTTACTGTTTGGAAGTTAACACTTTACCGGGAATGACAAATTTAAGTCTGGTACCTAAAATGGCTTATGCTTGTGGAATTACTTTTACAGAATTAATTGATAGAATAATTAAATATTCTCTCTAATGGCTATTAGTACAAAATTTATAACTCAATTACTTATCATATTAGGTTTACTTGGAATAATTGCGTTCCTTTTTTTAAATGATAACGGGATTTTAAAATATCTAAAATTGAAAAATGAAATTGAGAAAATTGATCAAGAAATAATTGAAGCAGATATCACTTTACAAAAACTAGAAGCTGAAATAGATTCATTAATGATAAGTAAAATTAAAATAGAACAAGTTGCCCGTGAAAGATTTCATATGTTTAAACCTAATGAACAAGTGCTTCTAATAGAAGAAAATTAAATTGAAGACAAATATAAAATTACCAGTAGTACCGCTTGCCGAAAGAATTAGACCAAAAAACCTTGAAGAATTTCAAGGACAGACACATTTAACCGGTATTGGAAAACCACTCCGCAATATGATCGAGAATGATACTTTAAGTTCTTTAATTTTATGGGGTCCGCCGGGTACCGGAAAAACTACACTCGCACGAATAATTTCAGAAAAGACCAAATCTGAATTTATTCAGATTAATGCTGTTTCATCAGGTGTAAAGGATTTAAGAAATATTATTGATCATGCTAAAATTAATTTAAATAACAATAGACGAACAATTTTGTTTATAGATGAAATTCATAGATATAACAAAGCACAGCAAGATGCATTGCTTTCTTCTGTAGAAAAGGGAGAAATCATTTTATTTGGAGCTACTACAGAGAATCCATCTTTTGAAATTATACCGGCTTTACGTTCACGGGTTAGAATTTTTTTACTGGAAGCTTTATCTAAAAATGAATTAGAGAATATTCTTAATTATGCATTAACCAAAGATGAGTTTAATAAATCACTTAATGTAAGATTAGAAGATCCTGAATTTCTATTTTATCTTTCAGGTGGCGATGCACGTATATTATTAAATGTTTTAGAGGCTGCAATTAATCAAGAATACAAGAAAAATGATGTAATAATAACAAAAGCAATAATGGAGGAAATTGTACAGAAAAAAAATATTGTATATGATAAATCTGGAGAGGAACATTATAATGTAATATCGGCATTTATTAAAAGTTTACGAGGCTCGGATCCGGATGCGGCAGTATATTGGTTGGCAAGAATGTTAGAAGGTGGTGAAGATCCATTATTTATAGCAAGAAGAATGATTGTCTTTGCATCAGAAGATATTGGGAATGCTGCACCAAATGCACTTGTGTTAGCTGAATCTACTTTTAGTGCAGTAGATAAAATTGGTATGCCTGAATCGAGAATTATACTCGCACAGTGTGCTACTTATTTAGCTTCGGCACCAAAAAGTAATTCTTCATATATGGCAATTGAAAATGCATTAAAGGATGTAAAAAATTTACCAACATATCCAGTACCATTACATCTTAGAAATGCACCTACCAAATTGATGAAAGAAATCGGGTATTCTAAAAATTATAAGTATCCACATGATTTTGAAAATCATTTTATTGAAGAAAAATATTTACCAGAAAAACTTGAACACAAGCAATATTATTTTCCCTCGGAAAGTGGAAATGAAAAAACATTTAAAGAACGTTTAAAAATTTTATGGAAAAATATTAAAAAATATTAATCCGCAAGCATAAACATCTTACCAGGTAATTGTTTTACAATCCCCTTAAATTCTAAAGTAAGCAGATTAACTAAACAATCAGAAATACTTAGCAAAGACACTGCAGAGATTTCATCAATATGTTTTGGCTCATGATTAATAATTTGTAACAATTTTTCTTCAAATAGATTGAGAT
>CAYXKL010000125.1:0-6995 GCA_964464825.1 uncultured Melioribacter sp.
GTAAAGATCTGCCAAGAGATGATGGTGTATCACATGACTATTTAGTAAAGATTCCGATTGAAAGAATTGCACCTAATCCTTATCAACCACGCACAGAATTTAGTGAACAGGCATTAGATGAATTAAAAAAATCGATACTTGAAAATGGGTTAATTCAACCTATAACAATAAGAAGAGCTGATAAAGAAAAGTATGAATTAATATCAGGTGAAAGAAGGTTAAGAGCGTGTAAAGATATTGGCTATAAAGAAATTCCAGCGTACATTATAAAAGTAGATTCAAAAGAAGCGATGTTAGCTTTATCTCTTATCGAAAATATTCAGAGAGAGATGCTGAATCCAATTGAGATTGCTAATGCTTATAAAAGATTGATTGAAGAATGTGATATGACACAAGAACAAGTAGCTGAA
Organism: uncultured Melioribacter sp.; assembly: GCA_964464825.1. Taxonomy (GTDB): domain Bacteria; phylum Bacteroidota; class Ignavibacteria; order Ignavibacteriales; family Melioribacteraceae; genus DYJK01. The sequence continues at coordinate 411 of CAYXKL010000125.1, forward strand.
AAAGTAGGGAAGGATAGAAGTACAGTAACAAATTTCATTAGGTTGTTAAAACTTCCGGAAAAAATTCAATTTGCTTTGAAAGAGGATAAAATCACTACCGGGCATGCAAGAGCATTAATTAATTTACCTAATGAATTAATTCAATTAGAAATACTTGATAAAATTATTAGTAAAAATTTATCAGTAAGAAAAGTTGAAGAAATAGTACGTAAGATTATAGAGGTTAAAAACGGTAAAAAGAAAAAATCAACACTAACAGTTCCCACAACTTTAGATAGTCTATCTCAAAAAAATTTGGAAGAAAAATTACAAGGTATTTTAGGTACAAAAGTGCATTGTAAAATAAAAAAGAGTGGTGCTGGAGAATTGGTAATTGAATTTTATTCACAAGTAGAATTAGAAAGATTACTTGAATTGTTTGAAATAATTGGACAGAATTACAATTAAAAGATATATCACAATAATATTAGTTCTACTTTTAAGCGTAGAATTGTTTTCACAAACGGCACCTTCATTACCAGATACCGTTCAAAGTGACACAACTAAGTACGAAATGAAAAAATCACCGTGGGGTGCTGTGCTGCGAAGTGCAGTTTTACCTGGCTATGGACAATTTTATAATGAATCATATTGGAAGATTCCTCTTATCTGGGGAGTATTAGGCTATCTTGGATATCAATGGGATGATAGAAATAAGCTATATCAAGATTACAGAGATTTGTATAATCAAAGCTTATTAGAAACTGTAAATGGTAATGAGATTTATTATAAACGAAGAGAAGATTATAGAGATCAAAGGGATTTATTAGCTGTTTTTATTGGCTTAACATATTTTCTAAATTTAATTGATGCCTATGTTGATGCTCATTTATTTGATTTTACTATAGAAGAAAATAATGCTGTTACTGATATTCAATTTTCAATAAGAGTAAAATTATGATTATGAAAAATAATGTTATTTGCGAATACTGCAGTACAGAAAATCCTTTTTACTCATTAACGTGTAAGAATTGTAATTCATTTTTGAGATCAAAAATACCTAACATTGATTTGTGGTCTACAATTAATAAGATTATAGATTCACCTTTAAATGCTTTGAAGACCATTGTTCAATCTGATCATAAGAATTTTGTAATAATAATGTTAATATTGGCTGGATTGAAGAATATATTAAATGTAATTATGTACATAAATAATTCTAATGAATTATCAATTGGGCATAATGAAATTTTAGTGAATCTATTATTAGGAACCATATTATTTACTATAATATTTTTATTAAACACAATAATTGTAACAAGTATTAATAAATTTTTTGGTATTGATAATAGAATAAAAGATAATATTTCAATTTTTGCATATTCCTATCTACCGGTAATAATTTTGCTGGTTGTATTATTACCAATATATTTTGCAATGTATGGATTTTATTGGTTCTTATTCAATCCATCGCCTTTCATGATAAAACCGCTGGCATCGAACATCTTTTTTATTATAGAGATATTATTTTATTTGTGGAGTTGTATTCTATTTGTAGCTTCAATGTTTATACAAAGTAGAAATTTATTTTACTCAATTTTAGTTGGGTTTATTTCTTTTACACTCATAATAGTCACTTTGTATTATTCATTAAAATTTTTAAATTCATTAATTATATAATTTATTAACACACCATACCTTAAACCTTTTGTGCTTACAATAATTTTACTATTCTGTGTTATTTCTAATATAGTTTTAAGAATCAATGTACCAGCGAACAAAACATCTTCTCTGCCTTTAACAACATCACCATATTTATGAAATACTTGGTCAGGATTCATTAAAGATAATTTTGAACTAATTTTATTTATTTCATCCAAATTCAGTGTTGATTCATCTATAAGATTTTCAGAATACTCTTTAATATTATGTTTAATACATGCTAAGGTAGTTGGTGTTCCAGCAACTGCTATAAGTGTTGAGTTAGTATTAATAGTTGATTCTAATTCCTTAAATTCATAATTAAGGAATAATTTTGCTTCTTCAATCTGTTGATCAGATGGGGGAAAATCTCTAAAATACATTTCTGTTAATGAAACAACACCAATTTTGAAACTCTTTGTATAATCTATATAGAAATCTATTCCTTTAATAATTTCTGTACTGCCTCCTCCGATATCTATAATTGTATTTATTTTATTCTGATAGATGTAAGGGAAGATCGTCCCATAATAGGATAAGCGAGCTTCTTCCTCGCCCTTGATGATATTAATATCCCATCTATATTTTTCTTTTACCAAGTCTACAATTATTTGCGAATTTGATGCAATCCGTAAAGCATTTGTACCAACTAATAATACTTTATCACAACAATATTTTTTAGTTAGTGTATAATATTCATCAAGAACCATAATTAGTTCATTTATTTTGTAACCTGAGATTGTATTACCATTAGTCAGTCCTTTAGAAATTCTAGGAGAACGATATACATTTAGAATAGGCTGTAAATATTTAGATTTATCATACTTAGCAATTAGAAGTAGAACTGTATTTGACCCGATATCTATAGAAGCAAGATTCATATTTTTTTCATATTTTAAAGTAAAACTAATTCAAATATGCATAAACTTAATAATATTTCTAAAATCTTATTAACCATTACTCTTATATTTGGTTCAATCTGGCTCGGAGGATATATTGTCCGCCATTTGGTTATTTATCAATTTTTTGATCCGGAGAATTTTAAATTATTAGATATTTATAATAATTCTACATCACAAAATTCAATAAGACTTATTCAATCTTTACTTGTTCTGAATATAATTACATACTCATTATTCTTAACTTTCTTTTTATTATTTATTTTCACATCAAAAGTTAATTTTAAACGAAATGGTTGGCTATTTATATGCTTTTTAATTGTATTGATTACTGCGCCATTCGAAATATTTCTTTTAACTAAAGACTATGAAATTATACTACAAATTATGGATAATAATTTTGATTCATTAAATGTTTTAACTCTAATACAAAAAAGGATAGAGGTACTTAGTAGCTTTTCAATAATTGAAATATTTGCATACATAAGTATGTATTTCTTAATATTATTTAAACCTCTTACTAAATCGAATGAAAATTAAAGAAAAAGAATTTGAAAATATTCTTCAAGATTTAAAGGAAATTGCAAATAGTATTGGAGCACGTGTAAGATTTGAAATAGGTGATTTTAAAGGCGGCTATTGTATTATTAAAGATTCTAAAATTATTGTAATTAATAAAATTTCTCCTCTTCAAAAAAAAGTATTGATATTAACTTCAGCTTTAAAAGAATTAGGAATTGAGGATTTATATTTACCTCCAAAGCTTAGAGAAATAATAGAAGAACTTAACGAAACACAATGAAAATACTTATAGTTAATGGACCTAATTTAAATTTAATCGAGAAGAGAGATTTTTATCTTTATGGAAATTATTCATTAAATCAGATTAACGAAATAATAATAAGTGAATTTCCCGATATTTTCTTTACTTTTTTTCAATCTAACATAGAGGGTGATCTAATAAATGAAATACAACTAGCATCTAACAATTTTGATGGATTAATAATCAATCCTGGGGGATATTCGCATACTAGTGTAGCAATACGTGATGCTTTGGAAATATGTAATATACCAAAGATCGAAGTTCATCTATCAAATTTAGCAACTAGAGAAGAATTTAGGAAAGTATCTTTAACTGCAAGTAAATGCAACGGTTATATAAGTGGATTTAATTATTTAAGTTATATTGGTGCAGTTTATATAATTAAAAAATTAATAATTGTAAAACAATGATTAAAGCAATTATTTTTGATTTAGATAATACATTAGTTGATTTTATGAAAATGAAAAGTAGAGCTATTGAAGAAGCTGTAAATGCTATGATAGATGCTGGATTGCCATTAACAAAAGATCAAACTATATTAGAAATAAATTCAATATATAAGGAGCAAGGAATAGAATATCAAAAAGTGTTTGATTTGCTGCTAACCAGAACATTTGGCAATATAAATCATAAAATATTAGCTTCAGGAATTATTGCATATCGAAAAACTCGAGAAGCTGAACTAATCCCATATCCTAGGGTTTATCCAACGTTAATTGAACTATTAAAGTTGGGACTTAAATTAGGAGTACTATCAGATGCTCCTAGTAAAGAAGCATGGTTAAGATTAGCTCAACTTAATTTCCAATATATTTTCGATTCAATCGTTACATTTGATGATACTGGCGTTAGAAAGCCTAATCCAGAACCATTTAATGAAATATTAAAACGATTAAATGTAAACCCAAGTGAATCACTTATGGTGGGTGATTGGGCTGAACGTGATATTTTAGGAGCATCTCAACTAGGTATGTTAACGGCTTTTGCAAAATACGGTGATACATTTAATACTGAAATACATAACGCCGACTATGTTTTAAATGATATTTCGGATTTAATAGATATAATTAAATCAATTAATCATTAACAATAACATAGTAACATATTATACTTACGCTTATTGAAATTAATTTTAACATAATTTATATTACTTCTGTATTCTCAAGAGGTAATGTATGAAAGACTTTGGATTAAAAAAATTATATTATTCTATAAGTGAAGTGAGTAAACTCACTGGATTAGAACAATATATCTTAAGATATTGGGAAACTGAATTTGAACAATTAAAACCTGGGAAAAATAGAGCTGGTAATAGAATCTACACAAATAAAGACATTAAATTAATTTTAAATATTAAAAAATTACTTAGAGACGAAAAATATACTATAGAAGGAGCAAAAAAAATTCTAGAAGATTACACAGCTGAAACATCACTACAAGCTACAAATGCAAGTCATCAATTTGAGAAAATAGAATATACTGAACCTCGATCTATAAAATCAGATTTAGAAGAAATCAAATCATTCTTACTTAAAGTTCAATCAACAATTTAAAACGGAACGTAGCGCAGCCCGGTAGCGCACTTGAATGGGGTTCAAGGGGTCGCGAGTTCAAATCTCGCCGTTCCGACTAACAACGGTGCATTTGATATGTGCCGTTCTTCTTATATATTTAATCCCAAAAAAAATAATTAAATGATAGATAAACCTAAATGTAACTGTGGTGTCTTTGGTATCTATGGATCTAAAGATGCTTCTATTCAGACATACTATGGACTTCTTGCATTACAACATAGAGGACAAGAAGCTGCCGGTATTGTAACTTCAACAGAAAATTCATCAGGAAAAAAGGTTTTTAATATTCAAAAAGATTTTGGTCTAGTCAGTGAAGTTTTTAGCAAACAAGATATTTTCGAAAAGCAACTAATTGGTCTTTCAGCGATTGGACATAATAGATATTCTACAACTGGTTCTGCTGATTCAGAGAAAAATATACAACCATTTGTTGTTAATTATAGACTTGGAAATTTAGCTATTGCACACAATGGTAACTTGACAAACGCAAAAGAAATAAGAGAAAGATTAGTTAATGATGGTGCAATATTTCAAACCACAAGTGATACTGAAGTTATTTTACATTTAATTGCGAAAAGTAAATTAGAGAAGCAAATTGATCAGATTATTGATGCCTTAAAACAAGTAGAAGGAGCTTATAGTATAGTTATACTTACTGATAATAGTTTAATTGCAGCAAGAGATCAATATGGATTTCGACCACTTTGCATTGGAAAAATAAATGGTTCTTTAATTGTTACATCAGAAACATGTGCATTAGATATAAATTCAGCTGAGTATTTAAGAGATGTTAATCCTGGTGAACTAGTTGTAATTGATAAAGATTCATCTGTTATTAATGATATCAAATCGTATAAAATATTCGAGCATCAATATGAAAAGAAACATTGCATTTTTGAATATATTTATTTTTCAAGACCGGATAGTAAAATTTTCGGTTCAAACGTTGATAAATTAAGAAGAAAATTAGGAAAAGTATTAGCTGAAAAACATCCAGTTTATGATAAAGATGGTGATAAGATAATAGTGATTAGTGTTCCGGATAGTTCAAATACGGCAGCACTAGGATTTCAAACACAATTAAGTAAACAAGGAATTCCTTCGCGTTTGGAAATTGGTTTAATTAGAAGTCACTATATCGGTAGGACATTTATATTACCCGGACAGAAAGCCAGAGAAATTGGTGTACGCATAAAATTCAACACTGTAAAAGGAGTACTTGAAAATAAAACTATTGTATTGGTGGATGATTCTATAGTCAGGGGTACTACTTCGAAACAACTTGTAAAATTATTACGTGAAGCAAATCCAAAAGAGATTCATATGAGAATTTCTTCACCACCGATAATTGCACCGTGTTATTATGGAATGGATTTTCCATCTAAAGATGAACTTATAGCAAATAAATTTAATAAGGATATAAAAAGTATTACCTCATATTTAGAAGTAGATAGCTTAGAATATTTAACTATTGATGAAATGCTTGAAGCTATGATTGATCATAAACCCAGCGATTTTTGTACAGCTTGTTTTTCTAATCAATATCCAGTAAAAGTTAATAAACAAATTAAAAAAGAAGAGTATGATAATTATTAATTAACTATTATAT
>CAYXKL010000126.1:0-6861 GCA_964464825.1 uncultured Melioribacter sp.
GTTGGAATCTATTAATCTTGATAGGATTCAATCAAATGGATATTCATTTCAAATCGAGATGAATTTTATTGCATGGAAGAAAAAATTTAAAATTGTTGAAATACCAATAACTTTTTCTGATAGGATTCGCGGAAGTTCAAAGATGTCCAAAAAGATCGTAAGAGAAGCTGTGTTAATGGTTTGGAAACTGCGATTTAAATCTTTATTCGGAAAAATAAATTAATTTTATGAATATCGAACTTTCGATTATAATTGTAAACTATAATGTGAAGGAATTTCTCCTTAATCTTTTGTCTTCAATAAAAAAATCTCTTCAAAATATTTCTTCTGAGATAATAATTGTTGATAATGCATCTGATGACGGCAGCGTTGAATTATTAAAAGATAAATATCCAGAAATTAAATTGATAGTTAATAATTCTAATATTGGCTTCGGCTCTGCAAATAATCAAGCATTAGAAATTGCAAAGGGGAAGTTTCTTTTACTGATAAATCCAGATACGATTGTGAAGGAAGAAACTTTTACAAGTATGATCAATTTCTTCAATTCGCATCCCGATGCCGGTATTGCCGGCTGCAAAGTTTTAAATCCCGATGGAACACTTCAGCTTTCATGCAGAAGAGGTTTTCCCGGACCGTGGACGTCATTTACAAAAGTAATGGGTTTAAGTAAATTATTTCCCCAAAGTAAATTGTTTGCTAAATACAATCTTACATATCTTGATGAAAATCAGACTTATGAGGTTGATGCAGTAAGTGGTGCATTTATGATGATACGACGCGAAGTTTATGATAAAATTGGTGGATTCGATAAACAATTTTTTATGTATGGGGAAGATCTTGATCTTTGTTATCGTACACAGAAAGCTGGATTCAAAGTTTTTTATGTACACACCACAGAAATTATTCATTACAAAGGTGAAAGCACAAAAAGAAGCAGCATTGATGAAACAAAAATATTTTACGATGCTATGCATCTTTTTGTTAAAAAACATTTTTCAACATCATTTTTAATTGAGGCGATACTTCAAACTGCTATTATTTTTAGAAAATTGATTGCATTTGCCAATGTATATAAATACTCAATACTAAGTATAATTATTGATTTTGTTTTATTTAGTAGTGCGGTATTTTTTGCAGAAAAAATTTATGCTAATCGGCATTGGATAGGATTTCCCGATTTTGCAAGGCCGTGGGTCTATTTTATACCGGCATTAATTCAAATAATTATTTCCTCTATAAACGGTGTTTATAAAAAACACACTATTTCTATTTTAAAAAGTAATATTTCATTATTTGTCGGAATGATTGTACTTGCTGCATTAACTTATTTCTTTAAGCAATTTGCATTCAGCCGTGCTGTTGTTTTGATAACTTACATAATTTCATTTACTTCATTTACTCTATGGCGCATCATTATCAAATTATTATTCCAAATTGGTTTTAGTTCAGAAACAAGAAAAGCGAAAACATTAATTGTCGGCATCGAAGAAAATGCCGCTCAGCTTGCTCTTAAATTAAAATCTAGCTTAACCGGATTTTATCAAATCATAGGTATAATTGGTTTAACACGTAAAAGAATTGGTGAAAAGATTAATAATTATTCAATTATAGGTGCTGTGGAAAATATTAGAAAAGTTATAATAGAAGAAAAAATTAAAAAAGTGATTTTTACTTCTGAAGGTTTATCATTTAACCAGATGTTTGCTGTTGTATCTGATTGTCAGGGGTTAAATGTTGAATTTATGGTTGCCGGTAATGAATTAGATTATCTCGTTGGAAAATCATCTATTGCAATTTTGGATGATATACCGCTTCTGAAAGTTCAATATAATATTTCTTCATTTTCGCATAGAATAACAAAACAAATATTCGATTTCACTTTGAGTTTAATCTTTATTTTACTTTTGGTTTTTCCTTTTATATATTTATTCCAGAAGTTCACCTCTAAGAAGAGCGATTTCATTAACTTCATACTTGGTATTCCTGATGTTCTTGTTGGCAGAAAAAGTTTTGTCGGTCCGTTAAATAATTCTGAATTATCCGGGCTATATATTGGTAAATTAGGATTAACCGGATTATGGTATGTAGAAAATCTAAAATCATTTGAATCAGAAGAACATAATAAGGTTGATCTCTATTATGCTAAAAATCAAAATGTATGGCTTGATTTGGATATTATAGGAAGATCAATTTCGAAAATGTTATTTAAGATGGAGTAAAAATGGCAAAAAATGTACTTGAATTTGAAAAACCAATTATAGAATTAGAAAATAAAATTGAAGAGATGCGTAAGTACGAAGGGCATCTAGATATTTCGAATGAAATTAAAAATCTTGAAGAAAAGGTAAATGAATTAAAAAGAAATATTTATGATAATCTAACCCGATGGCAGCGTGTTCAGCTTGCCCGTCATCCCGAAAGACCTTATACACTTGATTACATTTACATGATTACAGAAGGTTTTAATGAATTGCATGGTGATCGGTTGTATAAAGATGATCATGCTATAGTTGGTGGTTTTGCAAAAATTGATGAGTATAAAGTAATGATAATCGGTCATCAAAAAGGACGCGATACAAAATCTAATGTTTATAGAAATTTTGGTATGCCGAATCCTGAAGGATATAGAAAAGCTTTGCGTTTAATGAAACTAGCTGAAAAATTTGGAAAACCTGTAATTACAATGCTTGATACCCCGGGTGCTTATCCCGGTATAGAAGCAGAACAGCGCGGTCAAGCAGAAGCTATTGCGCGCAATCTTTTAGAGATGAGCCGTCTTAAAGTTCCTATTATTATTACAATTATTGGGGAAGGTGCTAGCGGTGGTGCTCTTGGTATTGGTATTGGTGATAGAGTTCTAATGCTTCAGAATACATGGTATTCAGTTATTAGTCCCGAATCATGTTCAAGTATATTATGGAGAACCTGGGATTATAAAGAACAAGCAGCGGAATCACTAAAATTGACAGCCGATGATTTATTAGAACAAGGAATTATTGATAGAATAATTCCGGAACCGCTTGGTGGTGCTCATAAAGATCATCAAAAAATGGCTAATACTTTAAAGGAAGTATTAAAAGAAGAACTTTCTGTATTAGTAAAAATAAAACCTGAAAAATTGATTCAAAACCGTTTGGAAAAATTTGGTAAAATGGGTGTTTACACAGAATAATTTTTTCTTTTCTTTTTTACTAATTATTTCTTATTCGGAATAAATTTTATGCTTACCCATATTTCAGAAATTCGTGTACGTTATGCAGATACTGATAAAATGCAGTTTGTTTATAATGGTAAGTATTTAGAATATTTTGAAGTCGGCAGAACCGAACTGCTAAGGCAATCGGGAGTACCATACAGCGAGATTGAAAAAGCCGGATATCAATTACCGCTTTTAGAAGCCGGAATAAAATATCACAAACCGGCTTTTTATGATGATTTAATTTTAGTTAAAGCAACGGTCAAAGAGTTATATTCACCCAAAGTTCAAATTGAATATGTAATAACAAGAAAAGATACCGACGAGATTATTGCGGAAGGATTTACAACTCATATGTTTATAAAGGTAGAAAATAAAAAAGCAGTCAAACCACCCAAAGTTTATATTGATGCATTAGCCAAATATTTTGGTAAATAAAGTTTTAACGGTTTCTTCCGTTAGATAAAGATTTTTTAAAATGATTGAAAAGATTAAAGAACTTACTAAAGACACTGCCATATATGGTATCAGTACAATTGTAGGAAGATTTATAGGATTTCTACTCACACCATTTTATACAAATGTTTTTCCTCCATATGAAAACGGAGTTTTCTCAAATATTTTTGCTTATATAGCTTTCTTTAATATTATTTATATCTATGGTATGGATGCAGCATTTATGAAATATTATTCTGTTGCTGCTGAAAGTGATAAGAAAAAAATATTTTCTACTCCATTTCTATTTGTCGGATTAACAGCAATATTATTTTCTGCCTGTCTATTTTTATTCGATAATACTTTCATTTCTTTGATGGAGATTCCTGATCAATATTCTAATCTCTATTATTACGTTATTTTTATTTTATTCTTTGATTCTGCTGCATTAATTTCATTTGCAAATCTAAGAATGCAAAGAAAAGCTTCTAAATTCACAATAATAAAAATTGGTAACATTCTTATAAATATTACTTTGAATTTTATTCTCGTGTTATCATTTAATTTCGGAATTGAAGCTATATTTATTTCTACACTCGTAGCATCAGTTTTTTCGTTTATTGCGTTGTCTCCGGATATCATAAAAAATTTAGAATTTTATGTATATAAAGATATTTTAATTAAAATGATAAAGTTCGGTATTCCGTATTTACCGGCTAGTTTAGCTGCAATGATTGTGCAAGTTGTAGATAGACCGATTGTGCTGTCATTAACCGATTATGAAACAGTTGGAATTTATCAAGCAAATCATAAACTCGGTGTTTTTATGATGCTTTTTGTTGCAATGTTTCAATATGCATGGCAACCGTTCTTTTTAACAAATGCTCGTGAAGAAAACGCTAAAGAAATCTTTTCAAAAATATTAACCATATTCCTTTTAACAGCGAGTTTTATTTGGATTGTGTTAACGTTATTTGTTGAAAACTTTGCTAAGATAGAAATATTTGATGGATTTCATATTATTGGTTCGGAATTCTGGAGCGGACTATATATAGTTCCAGTTGTGTTGCTTGCTTATTTATTCAATGGTCTTTACGTAAATTTTACAGCCGGCATTTATATCGAAGAAAAAACGAAATATATTCCTATAGTAACTGGACTTGGTGCTGCCATTAATATTTCCTTGAACTTTTTACTAATTCCACTAATTGGAATTATGGGAGCCGCTATATCAGCTCTTGCAAGTTATATTACAATGGCTGCTGGACTATTTTATTTCTCACAAAAATTTTATTTAATTAAGTATGAATACAAAAAAATTGCAAAGATATTAGGAATAATTTTTTCTACTTGCATTGTTTATTATTACGTCTGGTTCAATTACGGATTTAATATATATTATAAGTTAGTAATGCTGTTATTATTTATATCAGCAATTTTTGCTTTGAGAATAGTTCATAAAGATGAATTAATTAAAGTGACTAAAATTTTATTACGTATAAAATAAAAACAAAAAAATTTATGAAAGAACTAAAAATTAAAATTCATAAAATATCATCTGATTACTCTGATATACCTTTACCGGAATATTCAACTGAAGGAAGCAGCGGACTTGATTTACGAGCAGCTGTTGATAATGATTTCTTAATCGAAAAAGGTAAATTTGCATTAGTGCCTACAAATCTTCGTGTAGAAATTCCATTAGGATATGAATTACAAATCCGTCCTCGCAGTGGTCTGGCGGCTAAACATGGAATCGGAGTTTTAAATACTCCCGGAACTATCGATTCCGATTACCGAGGTGAAATAAAAGTTATTCTTTTCAATTTTGGGAATGAAGATTTTAATATTAAACGCGGTGATAGAATAGCACAGATGGTTTTATCAAAAGTTTACAAAGTAGTTTTTGAAGAAACGCTCGATCTTGAAGAAAGTAAACGTGGAGATGGCGGATTTGGGCACACCGGAAGAAAGTAATTACGATTTAAATAATTTATTTAAAGTGATTTTTGTTAATTAATATTTTTTACTAGAATCAAGAATCTAGAAACCAGTATTAAGAATCCAGAACATGTCAGAATTTATTCATATACATAACCACTCACATTATAGCTTGCAAGATGGTGCATGCACTGTAGAAGATTTAATTCTTGCAGCTAAAAGAAATAACATGCACTCGGTTGCACTAACAGATCACGGTGTGATGTTTGGTGTTTTTGAATTTTACAAAAAAGCAGTTAAAGAAGGCATCAAACCTCTTATTGGTATGGAAGCCTATATTGTTATTGATAGAACCAGATTTGATAAATCAGGTGAGATTGAAAACGGCAAGAAAAAATATAAACATTATAACCACTTATTACTTCTTGCTAAAAACAAAACTGGTTATAAAAATTTAATGAAGCTATCCACCATTGGTCACACTGAAGGTTTTTATTACAGACCACGGATAGATTTAGAAATTTTAAGACAATATAGTGAGGGATTGATATGCACAACTGCTTGCCCGGCTGGACCGGTTTCTGTTCATTTAATAAATGATGATTGGAAGAAGGCGAGAGAAACCGCAATTAAACTAAAAGAAATTTTTAATGATGATTTCTACCTTGAGATTCAAGATCATGGAATGGATATAGAAAAGCCGATTTTAATTGGTATGCCAAAACTTGCAAACGACCTGGGTGTAAAACTTGTTGCAACAAACGATATTCATTATATAGAAAAAGATCATGCTATTGCTCATAATATTTTAATTATGCTCGGTGATAAAACCGGTACTGCCGATTATCACGATCTGCGGTATGGAACAGATCAAATCTATTTTAAAAATGCTGATGAGATGAAAAAGATATTTAAAAATTATAAAGGTGCTATAGAAAGTACACTTGAGATTGATGAGAAAATAGATTTACATTTAGATTTTGAAGGTCATCATTTCCCGATATTTCCAATACCACCAGAATCAAAAGCTAAAACTCTTGATGAATATCTAGCCCAGCTTTCTTATGAAAGATTGGATAAAAGGATCAAAAAAATTACACCTGATATTGAAGACCGCATCAAATATGAATTAGATGTAATTAACAAAATGGGTTATGCCGGGTATTTTCTAATAGTACAAGATTTTATAAATGCATCAAAATCCAGAGGCATACCGGTAGGACCGGGAAGAGGTAGTGCAGCCGGCAGTTTAGTTGCTTATGTTTTGGGAATCACAAATGTAAATC
>CAYXKL010000127.1:0-6713 GCA_964464825.1 uncultured Melioribacter sp.
CTATTGTTCTCCGGATTTTTATTTCAAACAAACGGATTGAAAATTACATCAGCAACAAAATCAGGATTCATAACCGGAACACTCGTTGTAATGGTCCCATTGTTTCAAACAATAATTGAAAAGAAAGTACCATCGATTGGATCACAAATCGGTACGGTACTAGTTTTTATTGGTTTACTTTTTTTATCTAGCGGAGGCAGTTCAATTACATCATTTATCAGTGAATTGGGGAGCAGTTTTAACTTTGGTGATGTATTAACTTTAATTTGTGCTGCTTTTTTTGCACTGCATGTTGTTTATATGGATATAATTTCACCCAAATATGATTTCTGGATTTTATTTATTCTGCAGATGTTAACTGTGAGTACACTGAGTTTAATATCATCATTTGTTCTAGATGTAGCTACCATAGAAACTTATTTTATTAATTATACTCCTGATTTGTTAACTGGAATTTTATATACATCATTATTGGCTACATGTATAAATTTTGGATTGCAGACAAAATTTCAAAAAATTGTTAATCCTACTAAAGCTGGAATTATTTATTCTTTTGAGCCGATTTTTGCAGCTCTATTTGCTTTCTTTTTACTCAGTGAAAAAATTACTAATTTTGGTTTTGTAGGGAGTTTATTAATCTTTTTAGGATTAATAGTCTCTGAAGCATTGGATAGTTATTTAGCAAACCGGCAATTAAAAAATGCAAAGGGCTGAAATTTTAATTAATGGTCTTGTGCAAGGTGTTGGATTCCGTTATTTTGTTTTACGTGAAGCACAATCGTTAGGATTGAAAGGATATACAAAGAATTTATTCAGCGGCGAAGTTCTTACAGTTGTTGAAGGTGAAAAATTTATTATTGAAGAATTATTTCATAGGTTGAAAATCGGTCCTTCATTTGCTCATGTAAAAAATGCGTCGATAATCTGGCATGAATATAAAAATGAATTCACAAGGTTTGAGATAAAATATTGAATACTAATTTTAGAATCGGTTTTGGATACGATGTGCACAGAATTTCAAAAGACAGAATACTTGTCCTTGGCGGAATTGTTATACCAAGCGAGTTCGGTTTGGAAGGTCATTCTGATGCAGATGTTTTATTACATGCTATATGCGATGCTATGCTAGGTGCCTTATCCTTAGGTGATATTGGAAAGCATTTTCCTAATACCAATGTTGAGTTTAAGGATATTAACAGTAAGATACTTCTAGAAAAAACTTATGAACTTATAAAACAATTCGGATTTGAATTGGGAAATATCGATTCAACCTTAGTAATGGAACGGCCCAAAATTCTACCATATGTTAGTAAAATGAGAGAAGAAATTGCCGCAGTTTTAAAAGTTAATGTAAATCAAATATCAATTAAAGCAACCACCTCGGAAAAAATTGGATTTGTTGGTAGAGAAGAAGGTGCTGCTGCTTATGCTGTTGCACTTCTCAATAAAATAGAGCTTTAATGCTTCACGATATTATAAATTATATCAGCACACTTGATACCTCGGTAATTTACCTTGTACTCTTCTTTTTTGCATTCATAGAAAATGTTTTACCGCCTTCTCCAAGCGATATTGTATTAGTTATTGGTTCCACGTTAATTACTAAATCAACAATAGGATTTATTCCAATACTTCTATTAACCAGTTTTGCAAGTGCACTTGGTTTTGTATTCATGTATTATATCGGAAAAAATTTCGGGGAAAAAGTAATCAGATTGGGTAAATTAAAATTTATAAAACCTGAAACTATGGAAAAGACAGATAATTGGTTTTCAAAATACGGATATAATTTAATTTTGATAAACAGATTTTTGCCCGGTACACGTGCTGTAATTAGTTTCTTTTCTGGTGTACATAAACTTACACCAATCAGAACTTTTATTTATGCAGCGGTTAGTTCTTTTTTCTGGAATGCTCTTTTGATTTTTGTCGGTTATCTTTTGGGTAATAATATTGATCTAATTGATAAATATCTTTCCACTTATTCAAACATTGTTCTTATTATAATTATTTTGATAGTAATATATTTTGTAATTCGGCATTATCGTAAGAAAAAACCTTCAAATGAAAATATTCAGTAAATACAGAGAAGTTCTTACTCCCGATCAAAGAAAGCAGAAAAAAAAAGAATTACTATTTGGATTGATAAGCGGAGTGGTATTTGGAATATCGTATCCTCCGTTTCCATTACCGTTTTTAATTTTTTTTGCACTCATCCCGTATTTATACGTAATAGAAAAACGAGATTCTCTTGCTGGGATTAGCCGGATAACCTATTTAACTTCATTTATTTTTACTTTGATTACTTTATATTGGGTAGGAAGCTGGACAAAAGAAGCAGATCCGTTCTTGATGATATCAGGAATCCTTTTAATGTTTGTTAATCCGGCACTATATCTAATACCTTCAACATTATATTATCTCACAAAAAAATTCTTGAGTAAAAAAGCAGCTTTGTTTTTATTTCCTTTGTACTGGGTTACGTTCGAATTTTCATATAGCTTAACTGATCTTCGATTCCCCTGGCTTACTTTAGCAAACAGTCTTCCTTACTTTAATTCTTTTATTCAAATAGCCGATATTATTGGTGCTTATGGGTTATCATTAATAATTCTTTACATAAATATTTTTGTCTATTTATCGCTTCGGGATATAAAATTAACGAAGAAAATTAATTTCAAATATTCTTGGATTGTTATACTTCTTTTTGTTATCCCATTGTTGTACGGAATTATTAGAATTAATTCATTCCGCATATCGGAAGAAAAAGTAAAAGTTGGATTGATTCAACCGAATCTAAATCCATGGGATAAATGGGAAAACGGCAATCTTGGAACTCAACTTGAAAATTACATTGAACTTTCACGCAAAGCAGTTCGTAAAAATGCTAAAGTAATTCTCTGGCCGGAATCCGCACTACCGGTTTATTTATTATCAGGTAATTATCCGGTTGAAGTTGAACGGATTCACCAATTTGTAGATTCCAATGATGTATTTATTTTAACTGGAATGCCCGATGCAACATTTTACTTCAACTCCCAAAATGCACCGCCTGATGCAAAAATTACGAAAGGTACTAACACTGCTTATGTTTCATATAATTCTATTTTGCTGTTTACACCGCAATCAAGAGATGTACAGAAGTATGGAAAGATAAAATTAGTACCATTCGGAGAAAAAGTTCCTTTCGTTGAAGAACTTCCTTTTCTGGGTGATTTTATCAAATGGCAAGTCGGCATATCTAGCTGGAATGTTGGCAAAGAACAAACAGTTTTTCAATTAGTAGAAGGTGCTGAATTAAAAGTTGCTGGGGTAATCTGCATAGAATCTATATACCCTGATTTTGTTGCCGGATTTGTTCAGAAGGGTGCCAACATTATAGCTGTAGTTACTAATGATAGTTGGTACGGATATTCAAGCGGACCTTTTCAGCATAAAGAAATTTCGGTTTTCAGAGCTATCGAAAATAGGCGAACTATAATACGTGCTGCTAACGGAGGCATTAGCTGCATTATCGATCCACTCGGCAGAACTTTACAGAATACAAAATTATTTGAACAAGATGTTCTAGTGGGTTATGCAACAATAGAAAATGGGTTAACAATTTATTCGAGATTTCCTTTGTTAATTCCATTAATCTCTTCTATTATTTCAGTAATTATGATTTTATTTTTTATTTATAAAAAATTCTCATTCAAAAAGTAAGACTATGAAAACAATTGATTTAAGAAGTGACACTGTAACAAAACCTTCTGAAGCAATGCGTAAAGCAATGTATAATGCAGAAGTTGGTGATGATGTTTATAAAGAGGACCCGACAACAAACAAACTTGAAGAATATGCAGCACAACTGCTCGGTAAAGAAGCTGCATTGTATGTTCCAAGCGGAGTGATGGGTAATCAAATCTGTCTGCATGTTTTAACATGTCCGGGTGATGAAGTAATCTGCGAAAAGGATGCACATATTTTTCAGTATGAATCCGGTTCACCAGCTGCTCTTAGCGGATTACAATTAAGTTTAGTGGATGGAAATAAAAAAGGAATTTTCAGCGCAGATCAAGTTGAACCACTGATACGCCCAACTAGTGCCTATTATATGGCACGTACACGTGTTATTGAAATCGAGAACACACACAACCGTGCCGGAGGTACTATAAATCCAATTGATAACATAAAATCAATATCTGCACTAGCTAAAGAATATAATTTATTTACTCATCTTGATGGTGCTCGTATTTGGAATGCTTATGTAGAAACCAGGGTTAAACCTTCGGAGTACGCTTCATATTTTGATACTGTTTCTTGCTGTCTGTCAAAAGGTTTAGGTGCACCTATCGGCTCAATTATTGCCGGTTCGAAAGATTTAATAGCAGAGGCTTTCAGAACACGTAAAGGATGGGGCGGAGGTATGAGGCAAGTTGGCATTCTTGCAGCTGCCGGTTTGTATGCTTTAAAGAATAATATTGAACGACTGAAAGAAGATCATTTAAAAGCGAAAAAATTTGCCAGTTACTTGGCAAACATTAAAAATATAGACATAGATTTAGATTTGGTTGAAACTAATATTGTGATGTTCTCTCCAAATAATATTTCTGTAGAAGATTTCTTATCAAAGTGTAAAGAAAAAGGATTATTATTCGGCACCGGTAGAGTTGGTGTGGTTAGAGCAGTAACACACATGGATGTTACAATTGATGATATTGATGAAGCGGCTGGAATAATTTCTGAAATTATAAAATAGAGAGGATTGCATTTTGGAAAAATCAAATTTCAAACATTCTATTATTGAAACTGTTCGTTTTCACGAAGTTGATTTACTTGGTGTTTGTAATAATGCTGTCTACTTCAATTACTTTGAAGATGCTCGAATTAAATATATGCAAGAGCTTAAAAAGAATTATAACTTGAAAGAAGTATTGGAAGGTTATTCATTTTTTATTATGGTTCACAACGAATGTGATTACATTGAACCAGCACTTCTTGATGATGAATTAATTGTTTACACAAAAATTGATTTCATTAAAATTTCAAGTTTTGGTTTTAAACATTTTATTGAAAAAAAATCGTCA
Organism: uncultured Melioribacter sp.; assembly: GCA_964464825.1. GTDB lineage: Bacteria > Bacteroidota > Ignavibacteria > Ignavibacteriales > Melioribacteraceae > DYJK01. The sequence goes on from CAYXKL010000127.1 coordinate 5,070, forward strand.
CAAAATATTATTACTAAAGGCAGCGGAGTTGTTGTACATATAGACAAACGAAGTAACAAATCAATTCCTTTACCTGAAGAATTTTATAAAGCAGTAAAAGATTATGAATCGGATGTAAAAATTCTTTAATTACTATTTTACTATTGAAATAGTAATAGCTCTAACTATTCATTAATCAAAAAAGAAAATAATTACACAAACTGTTACAACCGCGAATACTAATCTCGATATTGCAACCGGATATTTTGATTTCAAATATCCCCAACCTTTTGCAACAAAAATCATAATTATTATAAGCACTACTGTAATAATCAAACATTCCAATAAATTAAGATTGTTGCCTAATAAATCAACCAAATTTTTGTCATTCCAAAATTTCTTGTATATAAATTTCAAGTGAAGCCAATAAACTATCAGTGATTCTCTGCTAACATCAAGTACAAATGAATTATAATTTCCGACTCGATTTACATAAAACCATCCTAAACCAAGAATTGCTAAAATTACTCCAAGTCTTTCAAGAAAGAAAATTGGATTTGGTTTAATTTCTGTAAAAGATTGTGGTAGTAATATATTTAAAAGAAGTACTGAAGTTAGAAATGTTATTGTTCCATAGATTACCAATTTTCTGGCAAATAATGCTTCCACATTTTGTTGCTTTGCTTCAACATAATATTTCCCGGTTAAAGCACCGGTAAAAATAAATGCAACCCACGGAAAGAGTGGAAACAGTGAACCGTGAATTCGGTTGAAATAGTTCGAAATTGATAAAGGTAAAAATTTTGTAAAATCGATCCGCCACATAGTCGGGCCGATAAGTAAAACAATTATAGTAAACACCCACAATGTATAGTAAAAAACTTTATCGGATTTGATAGCAATCCGTAAAAAAAGAAGAATAAGTAAACCAACACCAATACATTGAAGAATATCAACCAGGAAAAAATTCTGCAGCATATGCGGATAATTAGGATTAGATAATTTACGCAGCGAAAGAAATGACATGTGAAGTGAATAACCAGCAAGTATTATTAAAGTTAATCTGCCAAGTCGTTTCCAGAATTTTGTGCCAAATTTCCTTAATTCATCCAATCCTTTTTGAAATGATAAAATAAAAACCATTCCCGATGTAAAAGTAAACGTTGGAGCTACTAAACCATTAATAAATTGTAAAAATGGAAACCACCAAAATTCTTTGTAGGAATTATCCAGGAAGGCTGTAATTACATGAACCTCGATCATTACAATAAGTGCAAGTCCTTTTAGAAGATCGATGAACTGAGCTCTATCCTTTTTTACCATAATGTCCCGATGGTTTTAAGCAAGATGGTAAAATTATTCTTACTCTTCAATAGAAATTTTATCAATGGGCTGTTAAGTGGTGTATAAATTCATCAAAAAATTTGTTAGTTTCATCATGTAATCAAATTCTAATGAGGGAAAAAAATGAATTTGATATTTGTTTATTGGATGTGATGATGCCTCGTGTGGATGGATTTACCTTAGCCGAACGAATCCGAAATAAAAATGAGGAGATTCCGATTATTTTTCTCACAGCCAAATCGATGCAAGAAGATAAAATAACAGGATTGCGCACAGGTGCTGATGATTATATCACCAAACCTTTTAGCGTAGAAGAATTGG
>CAYXKL010000128.1:0-6588 GCA_964464825.1 uncultured Melioribacter sp.
GATTTAAATCTTAAAAGGTCCTTTCAAAGCAAGAACCAAAGAAGACCTATGCCTACTGAGGAAGAGATTAAAAAAATACTTGCAAGAACGAATAAATATTCTAAGTCCGACGAATTGAACTGCGGCTCATGCGGTTACGCGACATGTAGAGAATATGCAATTGCAATTGCTAAAAATCTAGCCGAAGATGACATGTGCTTACCATTTATGATTGATAAGTTGGAGTTGGCTTACAAAGAACTAAAAGAGACACAGGAACAACTCCATAGCGCAGAAAAACTTGCATCCATTGGTCAACTTGCTGCCGGTGTTGCTCATGAAATTAATAATCCTCTCGGTTCTATAATGCTCTACGCTAATATTTTAAAACGCAAAATTGAAAGATGCAGTGAAGATCCTCAATCGAAAGAGGACTTAAGTTTAATCATTGAAGAAGCTAACAGATGCAAAAATATTGTTGCTAACCTACTGAATTTTGCCCGTCAGGGTAAATTGCGAATTACCACTGTAAATATTAATGAACTAATTAAAAACGTAATAAAACTTCTAAAGGTTAATCCGGATTTTCATGATATTGAATTTACAATCAACAATCAGATTGATTCTATTGAAATAGAAGCTGACGCCGATCAGTTAAAACAAGTATTTATAAACATAATTACAAATGGATGCGAAGCACTTGAAAATTCTAGAACAAAAAAAATAGGTGTTGATATAATGACTAAAGAAAATAGCATCGTTATAGAAATATCGGATACGGGTTGCGGAATTCCACACGATAATTTAGGCAAACTATTTACACCATTTTTTACAACGAAAAAAATGGGGAAAGGAACAGGTTTAGGATTGGCTATTACTTATGGAATTATAAAAATGCATAAAGGGGAAATAAAGGTTAATAGCATTTTAAATAAAGGAACAACATTTACCTTAACTCTTCCAGTAAAAGCAAATACTATAAATCCTATTTTGAATTGATGGAGATAAAATGATAACTGAGAGAATTAAAAAAATATTGCTGGTCGATGATGATATTGATCTACTTGAACAGAATAAAACACTATTAGAATCAAGAGGTTTCCAGGTTATTACAGCAGAAAATAGCGAAGACGGATACAAAAAATTTCAGAAAGAACTTCCTGATGCTGCAATTATAGATTTAATAATGGAACAGATGGATTCCGGATTCATACTCTGTTATAAAATTAAAAAAACTGAATTAGGGAAAAAAATTCCTGTATTTATGTTAACATCGGCAACATACGAAACCGGATTTAAATTCAGTACATCCAGTAAAGAAGAAAAAGAGTGGATTAAATGTGACGGTGTTATAAATAAACCTGTTGTTATAGAAGATCTTCTGGCAAAATTAGAAAACTTTACCTATCAATAAAAATTTTGATTCGGGTTTATTGTGAACGATTGCAAAGGGAAAATATTAATTGTTGATGACGAAAAAGGTCTTAGACTTGGTACTAAAAGACTTTTGGAAGAAGAGGGTTATATTGTAAATGCAGCAGAGAGTGGAACAGAAGGTTTAATGTACGGAACTACAATTGATTTTGATGTAGCGGTAATTGATCTCAAAATGCCTGATATTGATGGCATGGATGTACTTAAAGAAATTAAAAAAACTCATCCCAATACAGTATGTTTTATTGCTACTGCTTTTGCAAGTTACGAAACTGCCATTCAGGCAACACGCATTGGTGCTTTTGGATATATTCCTAAACCGTTTTCACCTGAGGAACTGATATATCAGATAGAACTTGGAATTAAGCAGCGTAAACTGATACTTGACGCACAAAGACTTGAACAGGAACGTGAAAAAAATCTTTTAGAACTTGCTAATGAAAAATCCCGTCTGAATGCAATTATTAAGTCTATTAACGAAGGTGTAATTGTAATCAATACTAATGGTGATCTAGCATATTATAATTATTCTGCGATAAAATTATTAGGTTTAAATGCGCTCCAGATTGGCGAAAATGTATTAAACATTCTTCCACAGCAGATTAATGAAATAGTAACCAAAATTTTTCAGTCCGATAAGATTATGCTTAAAAGCTATTCTACTGAATTATCACTGAATAGCAAAAATGAAATTTTTCTTGAAGCAGCTTGCACACCTATTCCAAATCCTGATGGTAGTTTAGCCGGAGTAGTCATTATTTTAAGTAATATTACAGAATATAAACGAATTGAAATTATAAAAAACCAATTTGTTTCTATGGTTGCACACGAATTAAAAACCCCAATTGCTGTAGTTCAGGGTTTTTTAAATATCATTAAGGATGATTCTCTAAATATAAATGAGGAGAAGAAGAAAGAATACTTGCAAAGATCAACTCAGAGATTAAAATCATTGAACGATCTTGTAAATGACTTGTTGGATATTTCCCGATTAGAATTAAAAACAAAACAAAAAGAAATTATAGACGTTAATCTCTGTGATATTGTCAACTCTACGCTTCAGATGCTCGAACTTGAAATTGCAAAAAGAGAAATAACAATACAAAAAAGTGCAGTAGATAAAATACCTTTAATAAAAGCTGATTATAATGAAATAACAAGAGTAGTTACTAATTTATTAAGCAACGCAATAAAGTATAATAAACAAAAAGGAAAAATATTCATCGATCTTAACTCAACTCAAAACTATGTTCTTTTTACAGTAAAAGATACCGGAATTGGGATGAAAGACTCTGAACGACAAAAATTATTTTCGGAATTTTATAGAGCTAAAAATGAAAATACAAGAGATATAAGCGGAACAGGATTGGGATTGAGTATAGTAAAAAGAATTGTTGATTCATATTTCGGTATAATTGAAGTAGATTCTGAATATGGTGTTGGAACGAGTTTCACAATTAAATTACCCATAAATCCAAACTAAACAGGAGATAAGTATGTCACTAATTGCAATTATTGATGATGATCCTGATATTCTTGATGCCAGCAGTCTTGTTTTGAAATCGAAAGGACACGATGTAATTACTGCAAATAATCCTAACAATGGTTACAGCATTGTTAAGAACAATAAACCCGATTTAATAATTCTTGATGTTATGATGGATGAACCGGATGATGGATTTTATCTGGCTCAAAAATTTCGAAAGGAAGGAATTACCACTCCAATTTTAATGTATACTTCAGTCTCCAAAGCCATAGGACTCGATTTCGGTAAAAGTGAAATGGTTCCTGTTGATGACTTTGTAGAAAAACCGATTTCGCCAGAAGAATTAGTAAACAAAGTAGAAACTTTGCTGAAAGTTAAGGAGGTGAATTAATATGCTTGTATTAGAAAAAAATGCTATGACCGAAGAAATTGAATTGCTGGTTACGAAATACGGTAAAAATCGCTCTTCGTTAATACCAATTCTTCAGGATATTCAGAGAAAGCATAAATACATTCCCGATTTTGCACAACAGGAAGTTGCACGTTTATTAGATATTCATCCGGTGGAAGTATTTAGTGTAATATCATTCTATTCCTTCCTCAATACAACACCAAAAGGGAAATATATTGTTCGATTATGTCAAACAATATCATGTGATATGCAAGGTAAAGCAGCAGTTGCAAAAGCAATTGAACGTGAGTTAGGAATTAAATTTGGTGAAACTACACGTGATAATAAATTTACTTTAGAATATGCAAATTGTGTCGGAATGTGCGATCAAGGTCCAGCTATGATTATAAATGAAAGAGTATATAGTAAACTTACTGCAGAGAAAGCTGTTCAAATCTTAAATGAGTTGAAGTGAGGTTGATTATGGAAAATAAAAAAAGAAAAGGACCAGTTATTTTTTCGAAGTTCAATGCCGGTGAAGGAGTTAAAAAAGCACTTTCACTTTCTCGTGAAGATATTCTATTTGAATTACGCGATTCAAAACTGAAAGGTAGAGGCGGTGCAGGTTTTCCAACCGCAACAAAGTGGACAATTGTTGCTGCAGCTTTATCCGAACAGAAATATGTAATCTGTAATGCTGATGAAGGTGAACCTGGTACATTCAAAGATCGTGTTCTGCTTCTTGAATATCCCGAACTGGTTTTTGAGGGAATGGTAATTGCCGGTTATACTATCGGTGCTTCTAAAGGAATTGTTTACCTTAGAGGTGAATACGAGTATATGTTAAAATCTCTTGAAGATTATCTGGAAAGTATGAGAAATGATCATTTGCTTGGTAAAAATATTTTAGGTAAGTCTAATTTTGATTTTGATATAACCATCCGTTTAGGTTCAGGCGCATATGTATGCGGAGAAGAAACAGCGTTAATAGAATCGCTTGAAGGAAATAGGGGAGAAGCTCGTAACCGTCCACCATACCCGGTTAATACCGGTTATATGGGGATGCCTACGGTAGTAAACAATGTAGAAACATTAGCTTCAATTCCGCATATTGTTACAAAAGGCGGAGAATGGTACAGGAAACATGGAACAGATAAATCGACCGGTTCAAAACTCTTTTCTGTTTCTGGTGATTGTGAAAGACCCGGTGTTTACGAATTACATTGGGGAACTAAAATATCAGAACTACTCAAGCTTGTAGGAGCAAAAAATACTAAAGCAGTTCAAGTTGGTGGTGCTTCAGGTGTATGTATTCCTAAATCTCAATTCGAACGATCACTTGCTTACGAAGATGTAGCAACAGGTGGTTCAATTATGATTTTTAATGAAAGTAGAAACATGCTTCACATATTGAAAAACTTTATGGAATTTTTTGTTGAAGAATCCTGTGGTCAATGCACACCTTGCAGAATAGGAAATGTTAAATTATTAGAAGGTGTAGAGATTATTGAAAAAGGTGAATATAAGTTCAGTTATATTAACCAATTAAAAGAGTTAGGTAAAACAATGCAAGTTGCTTCAAAGTGTGGTTTGGGACAGTCAAGTCCAAATTCATTCATTTCAATATTAGAGAATTTTAAAGAGGAAATATTTAACGGAAACGGAGGCGGTAATGGAAAATAAAGGCGATTTAAGAGCACCGATTAGTCAGGTACCTCTAACAATTGAGAAACCCAAAGATACATCTGCAATTGGGGGAATGGTTTCTGTTGAAATAAATGAAAAGAAGCTCTCCGTTCCATTAGGCACTACAATACTAGAGGCATGTAAAATAGCTGGAATAACAATTCCAACATTATGTCATCACGAAGATTTATGTGTGGCTGGAGTTTGTAGAATTTGTGTCGTAGAGGTTGAAGGTATGAGAACATTGCAAGCCTCTTGTGCATACCCAATTACATCTCCAATCAAAATCAAAACTTCAACTCCAATGGTTCGTAAAGCCCGTAAACATGTATTAGAACTACTTTTAAGCGAGCATTACGGAGAATGTTATTCGTGTTTTAGAAATGGTAAATGCGAATTACAATCTCTGGCAAAAGAATATGGTATTGATCATTATACATTTGGTCATATAACAGAACCAACCTACGAAGTTGATAATTCATCTTACTCGGTTATTCGTGATATGAGTAAATGTATTTTGTGTAAGCGATGTGTAAGAACTTGTATAGATCTACAGGAAGTAGGCGTTTTGGAAGCAATTGATAGAGGTGATAAGACTCATATTGGAACATTTTTAGAGAAACCATTGGCTGATGTAATATGTATTAATTGCGGTCAATGTATCAACAGATGTCCGACTGCAGCCTTACGAGCCAACGATCCATCATATGAAATATGGGCTGCCATTGATGATCCTACGAAGCACGTGGTAATACAAACAGCACCATCTCCTAGAGCAGCAATTGGTGAAGAATTTGGTTTACCAGCTGGTCATTCAATGACACGCGAAATGAATACCGCACTGAGAAGAATTGGTTTTGATAAAGTATTCGACACAAACTTTACTGCGGATTTAACAATCATTGAAGAAGGCACAGAATTAATATTACGCTTATATAAAGCACTTGTAAAAAAAGAAGTTACTGCATTACCGCAATTCACTTCATGCTCGCCGGGATGGGTAAAATTCATTGAACACTATTATCCGGAATATTTGGATAATTTAAGTTCAGCTAAATCACCACAACAGATGTTTGGTGCATTAATAAAAACATTTTATGCACAGAAAGCCGGTATTGATCCTAAAGATGTTGTATCTGTTGCTGTTATGCCATGCTCTGCTAAAAAATTTGAATGCAACCGTCCTGAAATGTACGATAGCGGATTTAAAGATGTTGATTATGGACTAACAACACGTGAATTAGCTCGAATGATCAAAGAAGCCGGAATTAATTTACCCGAAATGCCGAAAAGTGATTTTGATAATCCGTTTGGAGAAGCATCTGGTGCCGGTTTAATTTTTGGTGCAACCGGCGGTGTAATGGAAGCCGCTATTCGTACAGTTGTTGAATTTGTACTTGGTAAAAAAGCAGAAGATATTTTTGAAAAAGCTAATATTATTCCATTGCGTGGATTTGAAGGAATTAAGTACATGGAAATTCCAATTGGTAATCAAGTTGGTCCAGTTCCTGAATTAATCAAACATTTAGTTCCTAATTGGGATTGGCTTAAAGGTGCTGTACTTAAAGTAGCCGTAGCACATGGTACAGCTAATGCTAAGAAAGTTATGGAT
>CAYXKL010000129.1:0-6354 GCA_964464825.1 uncultured Melioribacter sp.
GAATATTTTCCAAAAATTAAAGATGCAGTTTTATTGTTGGAAGATGTAAACGAAGCCCCGTACCGTATCGATAGATTGTTTAATCAATTAAAGTTGTCAAAAATATTTAAGCAGATTAAAGCTGTTGTATTAGGACATTTTGTTAATTGTATTGAAACCGATACTACTAAAAAAACTTTTACATTAAATGAAGTTGTTATAGAATATTTTCAGAATATGAAAATCCCCGTTATGTACAACCTCCGTCATGGCCACGTAAAAGAAAACATCACAATGCCATTCGGAATTAAGTGTGTTGTGAATGCCTCAAGAGGATTTATAGAGATTAATGATAATGCAGTATCATAATTTCAAATAAACGTAATTTAAGCCACCATATCCTTTTTGCTACAGTATAGAATAACCTATTCATCATATTCTCTATTTTAAGAAACAGATTGTAAATCAGGTCAATTTCATAATCATTTCAACCTTTTGATTTGCTGGTATGTTTGTTGTTCTTTGAGTGATAAAATCAATTACTTTGGAATAAAAATGGAATTTATTAACGAATCATATATAAATACTTTAATAGAAAATCCAAAGCTTAATGATCCGAAACTTCAGTTGGAACTGATAAACAAAGCCGGTTCAGCCAAAGGATTAACTCTTGAAGAAAGCGCATCACTTTTAAATATCACCGATCCTGAAATACTTGAAATCCTTTTTCACACAGCCCGTGAAGTGAAAGAATCTATATATGGAAATCGCTTAGTTCTTTTTGCACCTTTATATGTTACAAACCTTTGCGTTAATAATTGTTTGTATTGTGCATTCAGGAGAGACAATAAGGAATTAATTAGAAAAACTTTGAATATTGATGAAATAAAAGAAGAGACAGAATTTTTAGTTAAACAAGGTCATAAAAGAATTTTATTAGTTGCCGGTGAGCACCCCAAAAAATCCAGTATGGAATTTATTGGTGATGCTATAAAAACTATTTATGATGTTCACATAAATGGCGGCAATATTAGAAGAATAAATGTTAATACAGCACCGCTTGATTTAGAACATTTCAAAATTTTAAAGAGTTTTGGTATTGGAACTTATCAATGTTTTCAGGAGACATACCATTATAATACTTACTTAAAGATGCATCCGGATGGACCTAAAAGGGATTACGCATGGCGATTGTATGCCATGGATAGAGCATTACAAGCCGGTATTGATGATGTTGGAATTGGTGCATTATTCGGTTTAACCGATTATAAATTTGAAACTCTTGCATTACTGAATCACGCATTCGATCTTGATAAAAAATTTGGTGTTGGTCCGCATACAATATCTATTCCTAGATTGGAACCGGCATTCAATGCACCAATCTCTCATAAACCTCCATTTGCGGTTGATGATATTTCATTCCAAAAATTAATTGCTGTTATCAGATTAGCTGTACCATATACGGGAATAATTCTTTCAACTCGCGAAAGAGCAGAACTTCGGCGCGAACTTTTTAAACTTGGCGTATCTCAAATTAGTGCCGGCAGCAGAACTTCTCCCGGGGCTTATAAAGAATCCCAGGAAAGTCTTGAAGAGTATGAGATGGAACAATTTCAACTTGGCGATCACAGAACTTTAGATGAAGTTGTAAATGATTGCTGCGAACTTGGCTATTTACCAAGTTTTTGTACTGCATGTTACCGTTCTTCACGTACGGGTGATCGTTTTATGGAACTTGCTAAATCAGGCAACATTGGTAAACTCTGCACGCCTAATGCTTTAGCAACATTTAAAGAATATATTATTGATTATGCTTCAGATGAAACTAAAAAAAATGGATTTGTCTTTTTAGAAAATGAATTATCCAAACTTGATGGAAATCTGAGAGCTAAAACAGAAAAAATGGTTGCCAGAGTTGATGCTGGTGAAAGAGATGTATTCTTCTAATTCTTGCTATTGAAGAAATGATAATGAATGATTTATTAAATAAAGAAAATCTTTCGCGCGAAGATATTATTTATCTTCTATCTTTATCAGAAGAAGATGAATTAAATTTATTATTTGCTAAGGCAGATGAAGTAAGAAAAATTTACTGTGGTGATGAAGTTCACCTTCGTGGTATAATAGAAATTTCAAATTATTGTGACCAAAATTGTTTTTACTGCGGTTTGAGAGAAGCAAATTTTAATCTTCAGCGTTACAGAATGTCTCCGGATGAAATCATCAATGCAGCAAAATTGATAACCAATCTCGGCATATTTACAATTGTTCTGCAATCAGGTGAAGATCACGTTCTGGACACTGACCTTGTTGCATATATAATTTATTCAATAAAGCAACAGACTTCTTCAGCTATAACACTTAGCTTAGGTGAAAGAGGATTTGATGAATACCGTACATGGAAAATTGCCGGTGCAGACCGTTATTTATTAAAACATGAAACTGCAAACAAGAAATTGTATGAGATTTTTCATAATAAACAAAGACTTGAAGATAGAGTTTCTCATCTCAGATTTTTAAAAACTATTGGTTTCCAAATCGGATCTGGTAACATGGTAGGTTTACCTATGCAGACTGTTGAAGATATTGCAGATGATATTATATTATGCAAGGAACTAGATTTAGATATGGCAGCATTTGGTCCTTTCATTCCATCACCAAACACTCCGTATCAAAACAAAAAAGCCGGCTCTGTGTTGTTAACATTAAAAACAATGGCAGTTGCAAGAATTGTGCTGAAGAACGTCCACATTCCGGCAACGACCGCATTAGCAACACTTGATGAAAATGGCAGAATAAAAGGATTGAATTCCGGTGCTAATGTTATTATGCCCGATTTTACACCGAGTCCTTATCGTGAACAATATCAAATTTATCCGGATAGAAGATGTATATCAGATAATCCGATGAATAACAGAACTTTATTGCAGCATCAATTAGAATCTATAGGAAGAAGAATATCATCTACACGCGGAGATTCTCTCAAATTCACACCAAATGAATTGTTGAATTGGTCGTTTAAATAAATCCCTTTATAAAACCTCAATTTGATTGTATATTTGCATCCGAAAAAATCATTTGGATTAATAATGAAACTATTTTATGCATTAATATTATCGGTTTTATTCATATTTAACGCTTGTAATACTAATTCTGATAAAGATAAAGAACTCTTTGAATCAGCACAAAAAAATATAAATGATAAAAAATATAAAGAAGCAGCTGCTGCTTTTGATAGCGTTGTTACAGAAAATCCTGATGGTAAATATGCATCTCTTGCGCTTTTAGAATCTGCAAAACTTTATCAAAACTCTCTTGTACCTGGGATATCGCGACCTGAAAGTATTTCTAAAGCGATAAAAAATTATAAAATTGTTTTTAATAATTTTCCTAAAGATTCAACAGCAGAAGTTGCACTTTTTCTTACCGGATTTATTTTCTCTAATGATTTAAATCAATTTGATTCTGCAAGAACATATTACAATATGTTTCTGCAAAAATATCCTAATTCAAAATTTACCAACTCTGTAAAATTAGAACTTGAAAATTTAGGATTGACACCCGATCAGATTTTAGAAAAGAAAATTCAAAGTAGTAATAAATAATGCCGGTTCAGGTTAATGATTACAGAAAATATTTAGATCCTTCTATTATTTCAAAACTAAAGACTCTGGAATTTAAAGCACGGGCTGTTGTTGAAGGTTTCAAAGTCGGATTGCATCGAAGTCCTTATCATGGTTTTAGTGCCGAGTTCAGCGAACACCGTCCTTATATGCAAGGCGATGCAATAAAAGATGTGGATTGGAAAGTGTTTGCTAAAAGCGAAAGATATTTTATTAAACAATACGAAGAAGAAACAAATTTAATTTGTAATATATTTATTGATATAAGCAGTTCTATGACATTTAAACATAATGTTGAGATATCCAAACTCGATTATGCAATTACATTAGCAGCAAGTTTATCTTATCTTATGATAGATCAGCAAGATGCGGTTGGTTTAACTATTTATTCTGATAGGATTCATAATTACTTGCCTCCAAAAGCTAACCGGGTTTATTTAAAGACTTTATTAACAGCACTCAATAATATTGAACCATCAGGAAAAACTAGCACTGCTAATTGTCTGGATTTAACTGCAGAAAAAATCAAGAAGAGGGGACTGACAATAATAATTTCTGATTTTTTTGATAACCCATCTTCTATTATTTCAGCATTAAAACATCTCCGTCATAAAAAGAATGAAGTAATAATATTTCAGATTTTAGATCCTATAGAAAAAAGTTTTGGTTTTGATAGGAATGCAATTTTTGTTGATCTCGAGACAAATGAACAAATAACTACGCAGCCAGTACAGATTCAGAAAGCTTATCAAGAAGCGATGAATCAATATCTAATTGAATTAAAGAACGGATGTCTTAATTTCGGAATCGAGTATAATCTCATAGAAACGAACCAGCCATTCAATAAAGCACTTCTTAGTTATTTCGCAAAAAGAACTAAAATGAATTAAATTTAGAAAGTGTCTCACACTCCTTTTTCAAGGAGGGAGATTTATCAAATAAGGAGATAGATGAAAGATATTCGTAACATAGCAATAATTGCTCACGTTGATCATGGTAAAACAACTTTAGTGGACCAGATACTTAAACAATGTCATGTGTTTAGGAACAATCAGGTTGTTCGCGAAAGATTTTTAGACTCCAATGATCTCGAAAGAGAACGTGGGATTACAATTCTTGCTAAAAATATTAGCATCCCCTATAAAAATTTCAAAATAAATTTAATTGATACTCCGGGTCATGCCGATTTTGGCGGAGAAGTAGAACGAGTATTAAAAATGGCTGATGGTGTTTTACTGCTAGTTGATTCTTTTGAAGGACCTATGCCCCAGACAAGATTTGTTTTGGAAAAGGCATTGAGTCTGCATTTAATCCCGATAGTTGTAATTAATAAAATAGATAGACCTGATAACCGTCCACTTGAAGTACTTGATGAAATTTATGATCTTTTTATTGAATTAGATGCTGATGAAGATCAACTGGATTTTTCATATGTATATGCAAGCGGTAGAGATGGATGGGCTGTAAAAAGTTTAGATGATGAAAGAACAGATTTAACACCATTGCTGGAAATGATTACGGAAATTATTCCTCCGCCCCCTACACCGGAAGGTACTTTACAAATTCAAATTTCTACTCTTGATTATAACGATTATGTCGGAAGAATCGGAATCGGAAGAGTATTCAGGGGCACTTTAAGAAAGAGTGATAAGTTATCAATTATTAAAAGAGATGGATCAATTCACGCCGTATCATTAAGGCAGTTATTTATTTTTGATGGATTAAATAGAGTGGAAGTTGAAGAAGTGCAAGCTGGTGATATTTGTGCAATTGTTGGTATTGAAGATGTTGATATAGGAGATACAATTTCTGATGCTGAAAATCCGGAACCGCTGCCAATTATTTCTATTGATGAACCGACAATCAGTATGACATTTACAGTTAACAATTCTCCATTTTACGGCAAAGAAGGAAAGTACGTTACATCAAGACAATTGCGCGAGCGCTTATTTAAAGAACTTGAACATAACGTTGCGCTCCGTATTCACGAAACAAATTCACCAGATTCTTATAAAGTTTCAGGAAGGGGAATATTGCATCTATCAATTTTAATAGAGAATATGAGAAGAGAAGGTTATGAACTTCAAATTAGGGAACCAAGGGTAATTTATAAAGAAATAAATGGAAAGAAAGCCGAACCGATTGAAGTATTAGTTGTAGATGTTCCTTCTGAATTTGCCGGTAAAGTAATTGAACTTGTTGGACAGAGAAGAGGTGAACTTGTAAAGATGGAAAATAAGGGGAATATGAATAAACTTGAGTTTCATATACCCTCACGTGGAATAATGGGATTAAGAACGAAAGTTTTAACAGCAACATCAGGCGAAGCCGTTATGCATCATCGTTTTTATCAATATGAATATTTCAAAGGTATAATTAATAAAACTATTAATGGAGTTTTGATTTCTATGGATGACGGTCCGGCAACCGCATACTCAATTGATTCTTTGCAAGATAGAGGGAAATTTTTTATTGAACCCGGTGAAATAGTTTATAAAGGTCAGATAATCGGTGAACACAATAAAGAAAATGATATTGAGGTTAATATTCAACGCGGAAAAAAATTAACGAATATGAGAGCTTCAGGTTCAGATAAGGCTATTAAACTTGTGCCTCCGATAAAATTTACCTTAGAAGAAGCACTTGAATATATTCAAGATGATGAAATGGTAGAGGTAACACCAAAATCCATAAGACTACGTAAATTATATTTAGATACAAATGAAAGGAAGAGATTTAATCTGAGTAGAAT
>CAYXKL010000130.1:0-6286 GCA_964464825.1 uncultured Melioribacter sp.
GGTGTTTGGGAAATTGATGTTGAGGGTGAACTATACGGAAAATTTTATGGTTATTAGGTTTATCATAAAAATGAAGATTTTAGTAATACAAATAAACCGATCTGTGTTGATCCATATTCTAAAGCAGTAACTACATACACAACCTATATGAATCCCCGGCGCTCTATTGTTGTTAAAGAGACTCCATATGATTGGGAAGGGACAACATGGTTAAATAAAGACTGGCGCGATTTGATTATTTATGAAATGCATGTAAGAGATATGACTGTGCATAAATCTTCGGGTGCAAAAAATCCGGGTACATATAAAGGCCTTACAGAAAAAAGAATAAAGGGCGGAATAGAATATATAAAATCGCTTGGTGTAAATACCGTAGAACTTTTGCCGGTACAAGAGTTTGGAAATATTGAAATTCCTTTTAGAGATTCTTTGGACGGGAAATTCAATACATGGAATCCATACGAAAGAAATCATTGGGGATATATGACTTCAAATTTCTTTGCCCCGGCTTCCTATTATTCGCAGAATATGAAAACCTTGAAATGGAATAAATGGATTGGGGCTGATGCAAAACAAATTAATGATTTTAAGGATATGGTAAAATCTTTTCATAAAGAAGGAATTTCTGTAATCATGGATGTTGTTTACAATCATTTATCAGAATATGAAATTGGAAACCTTAAACAAATTGATAAAGAATATTATTTCAGATTGGATAGCAGAGGTAATTATATTGCCCAAAGTTATTGCGGTAATGATTTGAAAACTGAACGACCGATGGTCAGACGACTAATCATTGAAAGTATTTTATACTGGATGAAAGAATATCAAGTTGATGGATTTAGATTTGATTTAAGTACATTAATTGATTGGACTACAATTGAAGAACTTTATAAAGAAGCAAAGAAATTAAATCCTCATGTAATTCTAATTGGAGAAGCATGGGGAGGTGGTGGTTATTCCCCGGATGGATTTTCTTCACGTGGTTATGCTGCATGGAATGATCAAATTAGAAATGGTATCAAAGGTGAAAATCCACATAACGGATTAGGTTGGATTTTCGGTCATTGGTACGGTAATAACTCTCCAAAAAGAATTAGAAGTTATATACATGGTACACTGGTGCGTGATACATTAGGATTATTTCAGAAAAAAGAACATGCCGTAAATTATCTTGAATCACATGATGGTTATACATTGGGAGATTTTATCAGAATAGCCACACACGAAAGTGATCCGCATAAATCTATAAAAAATATTGATAAGCATATTAAACTTTCTGATTACCAGTTAAAATTAAATAAACTTGCTGCACTTTTTCTTTTAACATCACAAGGAATGGTGATGATCCATTCGGGACAGGAGTTTGCTCGTTCAAAAGTTATCACACACAATACAAAAGTTAAAGATCCCGATAAAGGAAGAATAGATCACAATTCATACAACAAGGACAATGAAACAAATTACATTAATTATAAACATGCAGATATTAACAAAAATTTATTGGAATATTATAAAGGTTTGATCGACCTCAGGAATCAATATACGGCGTTCCGAAGAGCAAATTATGATGAAATATCAATTCATGAACACCCGCAGAATAAATTTGGAATTTTTTATTCGATACGGCACGAAAATGAGAAGTTAATCGTTTTATTCAATGCTGACCAAAAATTGGAGTTAGAATATTTATTACCGGAAGGTACTTGGGAAGTACTTGTTGATAAAAATAAATCAGGTTCAAAAATGCTTTATGAAATTAGCGGAATAATTGCACTGGAACCGGTTAGCGGTGCAGTTTTGCGAAGGAAAAAATAATGTTAGTGCAGTAATAACCATTTAATTAAACACTGCTTTTCTTAATGATTTTTCGATAGCATTTTTGAAAATGTTAAGGGTAACCGGTTTTTGAAAAATATATTCTACACCAAGTTCTTTGTACTCACTTTCTACTGTTGTATTAATATCGCTGGATAGAATTATAACCGGAGGTCTATATTTAAGATCAGTGATATTCAATTGCTTGACTAATTCGTATCCGCTCATGACTGGCATTTTATGATCTGTAATTACCAAAGCTGGAGATGATTGTTTAATAATGTCTAAGGCTTGCTTACCGTTTTCAGCTTCAAGTATAGTATAATTTGGAATTATACTTTTAATAAGTTTAGCATATAACAGCCGGTCAGTTTTTACATCATCTACTAATAATAAGTTCATTGATGCTATAGGAATTGAAAATGTGAATTTAGTTCCCCTTCCTAACTCACTTTCAACCCAAATTTCTCCGCCATGTTTGTGGATAATATCGTGTACTAATGACAATCCTAAGCCGGTTCCCTTTTCACCATCTGTACCGGATGTTGTAAACTTAGTGTCAACTTTAAATAATTTACTTAGATCTTCTTTTTTTATACCAACACCGGAATCCGCAACTGAAAATTCGATCTGTTTTTTTTCAATATTAATATTAGCCGAAATGGTAATATTTCCATTTTTATTAGTAAACTTAATAGCATTGGAAATTAAATTATTAAATACTTGCAAAATTAAATTTTCATCTGCATGTATATAAAATTCTTTATTTAACTCAGATATAATATTAATATTCTTCTGCATTGCAGCACCTGAAAGAATTTGTATTGATCTTTCGATTATATTTTTTGCACTAATTCTTTCTGGCTCATATTTAATTTTACCGGTTTGTAGTCTTGTCCAATCCAATAATGAATTTACAAGACTAAGCATACTCTTTGCCGATTCTTGTATAAACTTGATATACTGTACTTGTTTTTCTTCTGACAAATCTTTTTCTGTAAGAAGAAAGTCTGTAAATCCTAAAATAGAACTGAAGGGTGTTCTTAAATCATGAGATATAATTGATATAAATCTATCTTTAGCTTCATTTAGTTCTTTTAATTCATTAGCTGATTTTTTTAATTCTACATCAGCACGCTTAGATAAGGTAATATCGCTAAAGATACCATATACTTTCTGTACTACTCCTTTCTCATCTCGTTTTAAGTTGATTTTATTTTCCAACCAAATCATATTTCCATTAGCATCAATAATTCTATATTCAAAAGATTCAAAATTTCTTGCCGGATCTAGATAAAAGTTATTAATTTTTTCTAATGTTTCATCAAGATCATCCGGATGAATTATTTTTTCCCAAAGTTTATCATCATTTAAATAATCCTGAGAAGAATAACCAGTTATTTTCTTAATTGCCGGCGTATAAAAAACAGCTTTTAATTTTCCATCAATGCGCTCAGCTGTCCAGAAACTTTCATAAATATTTTCGGAAATATTCCTATATCGTTCTTCAGAAATTTAAAGTGCCTCTTGCGATTTTTTTTCTTCGGTAATATCTCTCAAAACCCACACAATAAATTTTTCTTCATCAGTTTCATAAGTAGAGCCTGATATTTCTGCATCGAATGTTGTATTATTCTTCTTTCTTCCTATAAAATCGAAACGACTTGGTGCATCTCTGCCTTCATCAACAGCGTCAATGTAATTTTTAACTTTAAGAATATCTTTTTCAATAATAAATTCGAGAGGATCGCGGCCGATAATTTCACTTGCGCTCTTATAGTTGAACATCTGCACAAAAGAATCATTAACAAGAACAAATCTTTTCTTACTTATTAAAGCAATACCGTCATGCGATGCTTCAAATAATGAGCGTATTAGAAGTAAATCTTTTTCTGATTCCTTTTTAAGTGTAATATCTGTTAATATTACATTATAGTATTGAGTTTCACCTTTAGTATCAGTAGCTGCAGCAAAACTTGCAAGTACATAAACTCTTCTACCTGATTTTGTTACTAATGGCAGTTCAATTGATCTGGTGTTGTATGAAATTATTTCGTTTAAATCAAAGTTCTGATTGAGAAAAAATATTGAGTCAACGAGATCAGAAAAATTTAATGATGTAATTTCATCTTCTGAATATTGAAACATTTCAAGAAAGTACGGATTGGCATATGTTATTCTACCAACGTTATCAAGTATGCAAATATATTCATGTGAGTACGTTACTATATTCCTGAAACGTTCTTCAGATTGTTTCAATTTTAATTCTAATTTCGATCTTTCAGTAATATTTGTACAGAGCATTATCAGTCTAACTTCATTTTCACTTTGAAGTTCGCCTACCTTTACGGAAAATATTTCTGCTATAGTATCATCTTCACCTATTTTAAATTCACCTTCCCAGTAATTTCGCTCTTTAAGATCAAGTTTCAACTGATTAAAAAAGTTTTCATCAATTTGATTGAATATTTTACCGATAAATTTTCCATAAACCTGACTTCTTGTTAATCCGAACAATTTAGCAGATGATTCGTTCCAAAAAATTATTTTACCTTCAGTATCTAAACCAATAACACCATCCAGAAGATTTGTTACTATCTGTTGGTACCCGCGCAGTTCTTTTATTTCTTCATCTGCAAATATTTTTTGTTCGGAATCATCGGTGATATTTTTTATTAATACAATTATCGTATCCGAAAGATTGTGATCTTCCCTTACCGGTATTAAAGTTATTCTCAGTCTCTTTTCTTTGTTGTTACCAAGGAATGGCACTTCCGAAGAAAGTGTTTTATTATTTTTAATTACGGATTCAAATAATTTTTTAAAGAGGATACCTGATAGTTTTTGTGGTATTCGGTTAATTCGTGTAGTTTCAACATCAAACAAAAAAGCATATTCATCATAATTTTTCACAGTTGAATATTTAATAGTCCCATCATGGTCGCAGAAAAGAAAAAAATCACTTATTAAATACAAAAAATTTTGAAATCCATTAGAATGAATTAAATCAATATCGGATTCTGCAGATGTATGTTTAACATCTTCTATTACAATTATTCCGCCATTAAATTTATTATTAGAAAAAATGGGAACACATTTAATGATAATTGATATTTTATTCCCGGAAACAGTTCGTGAAGAAATGAGTTCTTTTTCAAATACAATACCATTCTGTAAATCATTTAAATCTTTTCTAATATCAATATCTTCAAAAATTCTATATTCATATATACTTTTTCCAATAACACTTGATGAAGTAACCTTTACAACGCCAGGGAATAGAAAGAAATTATTATTTACGAATTTTATTTGATATTCATTGCCAAAGATTAATATACCTATAGGTGCATGTTCAATAGCATCTCTGTAAAATAAATCGGTGTTTGTAAATTCAAATGTTTTATCAAAAGATGAAGGCATAGTGTGAATCTCAGCAGTTACTGGAAATTAATTTATGAAATTGGAGTAAGAAATTAAACTCCGTTAAAATGATATATAGTAAGTTAACAATAATTACAAGTTTATAGGAATTTATATATTTCAGTAATTATTTTGTTTGTAGCACCAATGTTTTCTTTAACATAATCAGAACATATTTTTCCCATATTCAATCGAAAAGATTCATCGGTGAATATTTTTCTTAATAAAATATAAGCTTCTTTTTTATTACGGATTACTTTTGCTCCCCCTTTATTTACAAGTGTATTTGCTTCTTGACTGTTTGTAATTTTAGGTCCTAATAATACTGGAATACCGTATACCGCCGGCTCCAGTACATTATGCACACCTTGCTTAAAACTTCCTCCTACATAAGCAGCATGAGCATATGAGTAAAGTGTAAGTAAAATACCGATAGAATCAATTAATATTATCCGTTCATTTTTGTAATTATTCATAAAAGAAAATCTGATTGATGGATATTTTTGGTAAAAATAATTTTCAAGATTTTCAATATGCATCAATGTAGGTTCGTGTGGTACAATGATCACAATAATATCTTTATCATATTTCATTAAAGTAAGTAAAGCCGGTAGTAAAACTTCTTCGTCATTTTCCCATGAACTGCCAAATATAAAAACTTTTTTACCTATGAATAATTCATCCTTAAATAATTTTTTTGTCTTAGCTTGCAGACTTTTTTGATATACTCTATCAAATCTGGTATCGCCAATTACTTTAATTTTTGAATCGGGTATATTAAACTTTCTAAAATTTTCAGCATCATTTTCTGAAACTGAAAGAACTCGAGTAATCCCCGAAAAAAGTACTTTATGAAATTCTTTTATGAAAGGCCAATATCTTTTAGTTTTACTTCTCATTGTTGCATCAACAATAAAATACGGTATCTTCTTTTTATCCAATTGCAAAATCATATTCGGCCAAATATCATAGCGCATGAATATTGCAATATCGGGTCTATCAAGACTCAAAATTCTATTGGTTAAATATGGTGTATCGAAAGGAAAGT
>CAYXKL010000131.1:0-6242 GCA_964464825.1 uncultured Melioribacter sp.
ATCAATATCTGGTTCTGCAGATAATAGATTTAAAAATTTTGTCATTGCTTCTTCAGAATTGATCAAACCCTCATCCATGTTTATATCAAGAATCTGAGCACCATTTTCAACTTGTTCTCGGGCTACAGAAAGTGCTTCATCGAATTTATTCTCTTTGATTAAACGTGCAAATTTTCTTGATCCAGTTACATTAGTGCGCTCACCTATATTTACAAAATTTGTATCGGGACGAAATGTTAATGGCTCCAATCCACTTAATCTTAAATAGGGATTTATGTGAGGAATTTTTCTTGGCGGGTATTTATCTGCAATTGGAGCATAAGCTTTTATATGCTCAATAGTTGTTCCGCAGCATCCACCAATTATATTTACCAATTCTTCTTTTGCATAACTTTCTAATACTTCAGCCATCATAGTAGGGGATTCATCATAACCACCGAATTCATTTGGCAGACCGGCATTGGGATATAAACTTGTAAAAACATTCGCAATGGCGGATAACTCTTTGATAAATGGCCTCATCTGTAATGAACCGAGTGAGCAATTCAAACCGATGCTTAAAATATTTTTTGTGTGAGATACAGAATTCCAAAATGCTTCAATAGTTTGTCCAGAAAGTGTACGT
The DNA here is from genome assembly GCA_964464825.1 of uncultured Melioribacter sp. Taxonomy (GTDB): domain Bacteria; phylum Bacteroidota; class Ignavibacteria; order Ignavibacteriales; family Melioribacteraceae; genus DYJK01. Next base: position 626 of record CAYXKL010000131.1, read on the forward strand.
CCGCTTGAATCGATTACAGTACCTGAAATCATAATGGGAATTTCTATTCCATAGTTTTCACTTAAATCCATTATAGCATAGAGAGCAGCTTTTGCATTTAGTGTATCGAAAATAGTCTCTACCATTAATAAATCAGCTCCACCGTCAATTAATCCGCGTGCTTGTGTGTAATATGCGTCCTTCATTTGATCAAAATTTACAGCACGATAACCGGGATCGCTGACATTTGGTGATAGCGAAAGAGTTTTATTTGTTGGTCCCATAGACCCGGCAACAAAACGGGGTTTAGCCGGATTTAAATGTGAATAATGATCAGCTAATTTTCTGCAAATTTTTGCTGCAGAAAAATTTATTTCATAAACAAAATTCTCTGTTTGATAATCTGCTTGAGAAATTGCTGTCCCGTTAAATGTATTTGTTTGAATAATGTCGGAACCGGCATCAAGTATTTGTGTGTAAATATTTTCAAGAATATTAGGTTGTGTAATACAAAGAATATCATTGTTGCCTTTTAAATCTACGGGGTGATTTTTAAATTTATCACCTCTGAAATCAGATTCTGATAATTTTTGTCTCTGAATGAACGTTCCTTTGGCTACATCAAGCAGTAGTATACGTTCGGATAAAATTTCTTTTAATAATTCTAACTTAGATTTCATTTATAATTTTTTTAATATTTAATCTAAAATTTATTAATCATTATTAATGATTTGATCCAGTTTTGATTCAATTATAATATATACTTAACTTTCGCTCAAATATAATAAATTAAAGAGAAGTTTATGATAGTTGTTACCGGAGGTGCTGGATTTATTGGCAGTGCCCTTGTTTGGCGTTTAAACCAATTAGGTGCCGATAAAATTATTATTGTTGATGAATTAGGAAGTGATGATAAATGGAAAAATCTAAACGGTTTAAAATTTGCTGACTTTTATCACAAAGATGATTTTATAGAATTCATTTTACATTCAGGTCTTCCATTTAAAGTATCAACAATTTTCCATTTAGGCGCTTGTTCTGCAACAACAGAAAAAGATGCTGATTACCTGATGGATAACAACGTACACTATTCAAAAGAACTTGCAAAATATTCACTCGAAAAAGGAATCAGATTTATTTACGCATCATCAGCAGCTACGTATGGGGATGGATCAAATGGTTACACCGATGATGAATCAAAACTTAGTAAACTGAGACCTATGAATATGTATGGTTATTCAAAACATTTATTTGATACCTGGGTTAAAAGAAATGGTTTAATTAATAAAGTTGTGGGTCTGAAATATTTTAATGTATATGGACCTAATGAATATCACAAAGGGGATATGCGTAGTGTGGTTCACAAAGCTTTTGAACAAATTAAAGATACCGGTAAAGTTAAACTCTTTAAATCCTACTTGAAAGAATTTAATGACGGCGAGCAAAAGAGAGATTTTATTTATGTTAAAGATGCTGTTGATATGACTCTTCATTTCTGGGAGCATGAAGATAAGTTTGGTATTTATAATATCGGAACCGGAAAGGCGCAAACTTGGATTGAATTAGTTACTGCATTGTTTAATGCTATGAATAAACCTGTGAATATTGAATTTATTGAAATGCCGATTGAAATCCGTGACCGCTACCAGTATTTTACTGAAGCTGACATTTCAAAACTTAAAGATTCAGGTTATGTAAAAAATATTATGAATGTTGATGAAGGTGTAAAAGATTATGTCCAAAATTATCTCCTTAAAGATCAATATTTAGGCTTATCTTAAAATTAATAGGTGATAAATTGACAAGAGATACATATAAAGGTGAATTTAGAAAACGATTATATTTTCTAACACTTAAATTAATTGAATTCATTGATTCACTTCCTAAAGATAATGTTTCGCAAAGAATGGGTGATGAACTTTTCAACAGTGGGACAAGTGTAATCAGTAATTATATTGAAGCAACAGCGGCAACGAATAAAAAAGATTTGAATAATTATACAATAGCATCATTAAAATTTGCTAATGAATGTAAACTTTGGCTTGCACTTGTTAGAGATAGTAAGCGTGCAAAACCTGAAAAGGTTAAATGGTTTCTTGATGAACTCGATGAAATTTCAAATCTACTTGCGGAATCAATTAAATAATCATTATTAAAATTTTAGTTGTTGTAAATGCAATTAGCTACTCTTTGTTATGTAATAGATAAAAACAAAACCTTGATGCTTCATCGTATTAAAAAGAAAAATGATGTGCATGAAGGTAAATGGAATGGACTAGGCGGGAAATTTGAAACTGGCGAAACCCCGCAAGAATGTGCAATTAGGGAAGTGAAAGAGGAAAGCGGATTGTTAATTAAAAATCCGATGATGCACGGTTTCATTACTTTTCCGATGTTTGATAGATTGAAAGATTGGTATGTATTTATTTTTACAGCAAAAAAATTTTCCGGTAAACTGATTGAATCTCACGAAGGAAAATTAGAATGGATAAATAATGATAAACTTCTCGATTTGAATTTGTGGGAAGGGGACAGAATTTTTATCCCATGGTTATTTCAAAAAAAATTTTTTAGTGCAAAATTTGTTTATAGTAATGGAAAGTTAAAATCACATACTGTAGATTTTTATTAAAATATTGAAATGGCAAAACGTAATAAAATTACTCAAGAAAATAATTCATCAAATTGGGATTTGAATCAGGAAAGAGTTTTTAATGAGTCTTTATTAAACCAAAGAATTCAGTTTTTCCTAATTTTTTTTGCAGTTGTTATAGGAGGAGTAGTTCTTACTTACAATACCTCCAAGATATTTGTTCTCCTTATTTTATTTACCGGTATGATAATCAGCTGGGCTCTTTCTTTTACAATTTTCCGTTTGTATAACAGAGTAAAACAAATATTGAGAAGTTTATCGGATAATGAAAGTCATCCTTTTACTTTAATTGGTAGAAAAACCAAAGGAAAAAGTATGGGGTGGTTATTGGGTTATTTTGTACCGATATTCTGTTCAACTGTAATAACAATCGGTTTTTTAGTTCTTTCATCAGGGCTGCTTGATTTTACATTCCCGCCAAACCGGATTCCCATTAAAGAAAAGATAGAAAATAATTTACCATTTGAAATTAAATCGAAATCCGATACTGTAAAGCCAAAGCAAGAGAAGATTAAAGAATTTAAAACTATTGATAGTGTAATTCAGAATTAAATCCTACGTTTTAAAAAACCGGCAATCAGATCATTAACACAATCAGGATTTTCAAGAGGCGCCATATGCCCGGCTTGCGGAATAATTCCAAATTCCGATTTCGGAATTTTATTTGCCATATCGCGCATAACAGTTGGCGGTGTTAATTTATCAAACGATCCGCACAATACTAAAGTTGGAATTTTAATTTGAGGTAAAACATGATTAGTATCTGTTCTGCTCATTATAGCAATAATGCAGCCTTTAACACCAACTGGATTATGTTTATGAGATTTATATAGTGTATCTAAAAACAGTTCTTCTTGTTCTTTCGGTGTTTCTTCGGCAAAACAATTTGTAACAAATGTATCAGTAAATTTTATTAATCCTTCTGTATTAATTTGGTTTATACCGGCAGCACGTTTCAGCTTTGCGGCATTATCATCTGCATCAGCTTTTGTATCACAAAGAATTAAAGCTGAGAAAATATTTTGATTTTTTTCAATTGAACGTAATGCAATATATCCACCCATCGAAAGTCCGCACAATACCGGTTTATGCAGATTTAATTCTTTAATAATCGAAAAGAGGTCATCTACAAAAAATTCCAAAGTGTATTGCCCATCACCGACATAGCTATTGCCAAGTCCACGCACATCATAAGTAACACAATAAAAATTTTCTTTAAGGAAATCGATTTGATATTCCCACATTGATTGATCATAAGGAAATCCATGAACGAAAATGATTGGTTGATTTTGTGAATTACCATAAGTATTTACAGATAAGCCGTTAATGTTGATATTCATAATTTTTCCTTTTCGAAAAATAAAATTGAGTCGAAATACACCGAAAAGTTATATTTATCGGTGCTAAGTTCCAAAAGATAAATTTGTTACTTTTAAACCCATTCATTCACCATTGTGTCATAATACTGTAATCAAAAAGAATGAGGCAAATATGAAAAAAATAAAAATAGTTGTTTCGCTACTTACTGTATCATTATTCACATTTATCGGGTGCGAAAATAATGAAAATGTTACTTCTCCGGAAAATGATAATTTTGATTCACCTCAGTATGCAATAATAGATTTTTCCGATGTTGAAAATGGAATTGAAGACGCTACTTTAGAAAAAGAAATGACTCTAAATAATTCTTTATTCAGCTATAATTTTGTACAAGGATCTAATGATTTTAGACCTGGACAAGGACCGATGCGTGGTAATGCCTGGTTCGATAGATTCAATTTTGCTAAACATATCGGACGCATTCTTAGAAATTTGAACTTATCTGAAGATCAAAGAAATGCTATCCATGAATATGTAAAAGTATATCATGATGCAGTTAAACCTCTTTTAGAAGAGTTTCGTGAGGTTAATAAACCGATAGTTGAGGAAGCTAACACACAGCGCGAATTAATTTTGGAAGATTTAAAAAATGGTGTAATAACACGTGAAGAAGCACACACAGCATTAAGAAATTTAAATGATGAAACACGAGAAAAAATTAAAGCTAATGCAGATATGTTAAATTTGAAAGAGAATATGTGTGATGAAAGGGATCAACTATTTGCTAATATAGAATCAGTATTAACTGCTAATCAGTTAATATATTGGAATGATGCTGTATCAAGAATGCCGAATGTTTGTGATTAATAAGTTGTAATAAACAGAACCGGTTTTATACCGGTTCTGTCTTTATCCTTTAATAACACCTATCGGACGAATCTTTGCTACTTTAGTACTGATACCGGCACCATCCATAATATCTACTACTTCGGAAACATCTTTATAAGCATTAGGCATTTCTTCGGCAATTGTTTTGAATCCTTTAGCTTGTATTACAACACCGCTTTTAGTCAGCTCATCAGTAAGATTTTTACCTTTGGCATCTTTCAATGCCTGATGACGGCTCTGCACTCTCCCGGCACCATGACATGAACTACCGAATGTTTCATCCATTGCTTTTTGTGTACCAACCGATATGAATGAATATCTTCCCATATCACCGGGAATTAAAACCGGTTGACCAACCGATCGATATTTTTGCGGAATCAATTTATGATTTATCGGGAAAGCACGTGTTGCACCTTTGCGATGCACACATACTTTTTTAAGTTTGCCGCCGATTATATGTTCTTCAATTTTTGCTATGTTATGACAAACATCATAAATGAGATTGAAATCTAATTCGGCATCTGATATTGAAAAAGTTTTATTAAAACTTTTTTTGGCAAGGTGCATAATTATTTGCCGGTTGTTCCATGCAAAATTTGCTGCACACTTCATTGCCGATAAATAATTCTCACCTTCATTGGATTTAATAGGTGCACATGCAAGCTGCTTATCAGGTAATTTAAATCCATATTTTTTTTCTGCTTGCACCAATATTTTTAAGTAATCATCGCAAACTTGGTATCCTAATCCTCGTGAGCCGGTATGAATCTGTACAAC
>CAYXKL010000132.1:0-6006 GCA_964464825.1 uncultured Melioribacter sp.
CTTATGATAAACACAAACAGATTGACGATAAGCCGTTTGGCGGCGGACCAGGAATGTTATTAAAACCTGAACCGTTCTTTGAGTGTATTGAAAAACTATTATCCGAAAGAAATTATGATCATATTATATTCCTTTCTCCCGGTGGCAAATTTTATGATCAGAAAATTGCTAATAAATTTTCTCTGGCTAAAAATTTAATGATTATTGCCGGTCATTATAAAGGGATTGATGACCGTGTAAGAGAAAAATTTGCAACGGATGAAATTTCGATCGGACGTTTTGTCTTAACCGGAGGTGAATTAGCCGCTCTGTTAATTATTGATTCAGTTGTAAGATTAATTCCCGGTGTGTTGAATGACAGTGAATCTGCTTTGAACGATTCACTAATGGATGGCGATATAATTGAAGCACCTTATTACACTAGACCGGCTGAATATAAAAATTTAAAAGTCCCCGAAGTTTTACTTTCGGGACATGATAAAAAAGTAAAAGATTGGAAAGAAGAACAATCAAAATTATTAACTGAAAAGTGGAAAAAAATAAATAATCTGGAGTAACAATGGATAAGTTAAAAGAACTAGTTGCGGATCAAATGAAAACTGATTTACCCGCATTTAAAACTGGAGATCACATTCGTGTTCATGTAAGAGTTATTGAAGGTGATAAAGAAAGAATTCAACCTTACGAGGGCGATGTAATTAATATACGCGGCAATGGTTTGAATAAAACGTTTACCGTAAGAAAAATTGCAAGCGGTGTTGGTGTTGAAAGAATTTTTTCTTATAGCTCCCCTAAAATTTCTAAAATAGAAATTTTACGCGAAGGTAAAGTTAGAAGAGCTAAATTATTCTATTTGAGAAAACTTTCCGGCAAAGCTGCCCGTATCAAAGATAAGAACGTAAGATAGTTTCTCAGTTTAGTTTATTAAAAGCCGCATTTTTGTAGCGGCTTTTTTCATTTTAAATACCGGAGTTTAAATGAAAGTTATTTTACCTAATAATATTTATGCTAAGATTTTAGCAAGTTCTTTAATGAAAAAATATAATTTTGAATTTGAATACATCAATTCTGCTCTTATTACAAAAGTACTCGATAATAACAAATCCACTGTGGCACTTATACCAAGTATGGATTTGATTAAGCATCACGATCTCTATGTATCAAGTAAAGTTGGGATTTCTTTTGATGGATTGCTTTCAAATGCATATTTCTATTTATCACAAAACTCTGAAAGATCTCTTGCTAACATTTTTTTACGTGGTGATATTTCATTTAATGAAATTATCTTAACAAAAGTATTATTTGAAGAAAAATATTCATCCAAAGTAGATGTAACTATAGACACAGAAGTTGAACCCGATAGGACAAATAATTTTTTAATAGTTGGTGATTCAAATTTCAGTTCTTGGGATTATATTAATGCACTTAGTTTTGCAGATCAAATTTCTGATATGGTAGATCTGCCGTATGTTAATTTTGTAGCCGCTTCTTACGATAAAAATTCTATTGAATTATTTAACAATTACACAGTAGGGATAGATGAATTAATCGAAGATAATTTTAATGATGAGATTACTAAATTAAATGTTGATGATGCAGTAAAACTTTTTATTGAAGAAAATTTAAATTCTATTTATTATGAAATTACTCAAAATGAAATGGATGCATTACAAGAATTATTTAAGATAGTTTTTTACCGTGGAATTATAGAAGAATTATTTGAAATCAAATTTGTATAAAATTAAATCCCTCTTTGTGTAAGAGGGATTTAATTATTAATCTAAAGAAATATGAGAATAAGTTATTACATCACTATTATTTCTTATCTTTTCAAGCATTTCTGATGTAGCTGCACAGTGAAGTTTCATTGTGCAGCATGCAACCAATCCTTCATCAAAAATTTTATTTTCCACTTCTTCAATATTGATAGAACCTTCACGAAGTACATCGAGAATAGATGCAAGAACACCCGGTTTATCATAATGCTTAACAATCAATTGAAAATGGGTATCAGTTTTTTTTGCTTTATTAACCCAATGAGCAATAACTCCGCTGTTGATATATTGGAGTATTATATTAATGGTTTCTTCCGCTACAGCATTCTGTGCTTGTTCTGTTGATGCACCTATATGATGAGTAACATAAACATTTTGAAGTTCTTGCAATTTTGATGAGACGGTACCGATTTTGTCTTCCGGCTCTCCTTTAAAAACATCCAGACCAACTTTCAGATTTTTTTCTATTACAGCTTTTATCAAAGCTTCTTCATCAACAACATCTGCACGGGAAGTATTGATAAAAATTGCACCGGGTTTCATCATATTAAACATATTATCATTAAATAATCCTTTTGTTTGAGGAGTTGCCGGCAGATGAAGTGTTACTATATCTGCAATCGGGAGTATTTGATCAAATTCAGAAAAATCCTTCACGCCATAACCTTCAATACGTGAGATATCTTTTGCATAAATATTCATACCTAATGCTTGTGCACGTTTAGCAACTTCTTTTCCTATTGCACCATAACCAATAATTGCAAGTGTTTTACCAAAAATTCCTTCTGCTTTAGAATATTCTCCCTTATTCCATTTACCGGCTTTAAAATCTGCAACGTTATCAGGAATTCTTCTATCCAATGCAATCATCAATCCGATTGCAAGCTCAGCAACCGCAATAGAATTTTTACCGGGGCAATTTGAAACATAGATTCCTTTTTTGTTGGCAGCTTTAATATCAATATTATTTACACCGGCACCGGCTCTAACTATTAAATTTAGATTCTTAGAATTTTCTATTGTAGCTGCATTTACAACTGTTGAACGTACTATCAAACAATCAACTTCTTTTGCTGCTTCTGGCAGATCATTTTCACCTAATTTGGGATTGTAAATTACATCAATATCCGCATCTCTTAATTTTTGGATATACTGTTCAGGAAATTTGTCTGCTATTAATACTTTCATTTTCATGTCAATCTCCGTTTTTTTTTCATCATAGGAATTTTAATACTAAATTTATCAGCATTGTTTATAGCTTGTTCATAGCCAGCATCTGCATGTCTTACTATACCCATTCCAGGATCATAAGTTAATACACGTTCAATTCTGGCTTCTGCATCATTTGTTCCATCGGCAACCACAACCATACCAGCGTGAATTGATTTACCGATACCGACACCACCACCGTGATGAACAGAAACCCAACTTGCACCGCCGATTGCATTTAAAAGTGCATTTAATATAGGCCAGTCTGCAATTGCATCGCTACCATCAATCATTCCTTCTGTTTCTCTGTTTGGTGATGCAACAGAACCGCAGTCTAAATGATCTCTTCCGATAACAATTGGTGCACTTACTTTTCCTTCTGCAACGAGTTTGTTGAAAATTTTTCCCATCTTTGCCCTTTCGCCATATCCAAGCCAGCATATACGAGCCGGTAATCCTTGAAAGTGAATTTTCTTCTGTGCCATTTCAATCCACCGGATTAATGCTTTGTTTTCAGGGAATGCTTCCATTACTGCTTTATCAGTAGTGAAAATATCATTTGGATCACCTGAGAGGGCTGCCCATCTGAATGGACCTTTTCCATCACAGAAGAGAGGACGAATATATTCAGGAACGAATCCTGGAATATCGAATGCATTTTCAACACCATTTTCTCTTGCTTCACCTCGAATATTATTTCCATAATCAAAAGCAACTGAACCCCGTTCTTGAAATTCAAGCATAGCTTTTACATGCACTATAATTGTTTCTTTTGCAAGTTGAATATATTTATCAGGATTGCTTTTACGAAGTGCGAATGCTTCTTCTAAACTCATTCCCATCGGCACATAACCGTTTAAAGTATCGTGAGCAGATGTTTGATCTGTAATAATATCCGGTACAATATCTTTTGCAATAATTTGAGGAAGAATTTCACCAGCATTACCAACTAATCCAACCGAGAGAGCTTTTTTTTCATCTTTAGCTTTTAGTACAATTGCTAGTGCTTCATCCAAATTATCTGTTATTAGATCGATATAGCCGGTATCAATTCTTTTTTGAATTCGTGCCCGATCGACATCGATACCAAGAAAAGCAGCACCATTCATTGTAGCTGCTAATGGTTGAGCTCCACCCATTCCTCCTAATCCGGCAGTTAATAAAAATTTTCCGCTTAATGAACCTTTGAAATATTTACGTGCACACTCAGCAAAGGTTTCGTATGTGCCTTGTAATATTCCTTGTGTGCCAATATAAATCCAGCTTCCAGCTGTCATTTGTCCATACATAGTTAAACCAAGCGATTCAAGTCTGCGGAACTCATTCCAGTTTGCCCAATTGGGTACTAACATAGAATTTGATATTATTACACGAGGTGCATTAATATGTGTTTTAAAAATTCCAACCGGCTTGCCTGATTGAACAAGAAGTGTCTCATCGTTCTCAAGATTCTTTAGAGATTTGATAATAGCTTCGTATGCATCCCAATTTCTTGCAGCTTTTCCAGATCCTCCATATACTATTAACTCATCGGGACGTTCTGCAACTTCCGGATCTAGATTATTCATCAACATACGCATAGCTGCTTCTTGTATCCATCCTTTGCATGTAATTTCTTTTCCTTGTGGAGCTTTGATTGTTTTAGTTTGTGTAAGCATTGTTTTTCCCTCAAACTCTTAACGAAATGAAGAGTCTCTTTGTGTAAAATACGAGATTATTCTTCAACTTTTTATCTGACTTTTTCAGTCTTATAAAAAACTCAGAATTAAAAATTAATCATTGAAATATTTTTCTAATATTCCATTGTATTGCTTGTATGCCGATTTGTAGAGCCAGCGTTTTAACAAACCGCTGTTTGAAATTTGTTTTCTCATATGATCTACATTCTCTTTTAAACGGAATACAAGTTTAGTTTTTTCCTCTTTTGTGAATTTTATTTCTTTATCATTAGAGTTGAGTTTATCTGTAATAGAATTAAATGAGCGGACATCGGCAAAAAATTTTTCATCCGATGTCATTTGTTTTAAGATTGTTTTACAAAAGTTTAATAAAATTTTTTTATCGTTTTTTTCAAAACTGTAATTATAATTTTTGAATAAAGTTTTAGCCATAATAATTTTAATTTTTTAGTGATAGAAGCTGGTCACGCATACTTTGATAACCCGGTTTAATTATATTATAGATGTAATGAAGTCTTTCTCTGTAAGGGAGAAAAGATGATTTCATAGCATTAATATTTAATTTTTCTACGTCATCAAGATTCAATCCGAATAATTCATTTGCAGTAACATATTCTTTAGTTAATGTAGTATCGCTCATTAATCTATCATCTGTGTTTAAAAAGACTCTAAATTTTTCTTTATAAAGTTTAAGAAATGGATGGTTTTCCAATTTATCAACGGCACCGGTGTGTACATTGCTTAAAAGACAAATCTCAATAGGGAGGCGTGTATCAAGTATATATTGTGCAAGTTCACCTAATGCAACAACTTTACCTTCCTTATCATAAACAATATCTTCAATAATACGTGTACCATGCCCAATACGATGAGCACCGCACATTTGAATTGCTTGCCAAATAGATTCTTTGCCAAAAGCTTCGCCGGCGTGAATAGTAATATTGAAATTTTTCTGTTTGATATATTGGAATGCATCCAAATGTTTTTTAGGCGGAAAGCCGCCTTCTTCTCCGGCAAGATCAAATCCTACAACTCCGTCTTTGCGGAAACTTACTGCAAGCTCAGCAATTTCAAGTGAGTTTTTCATATTACGCATACCGCAAAGAATCAATCCATATCCAACACCAAAATCTTTTTTCCCTTTTTCTAATCCATCTAAAACTGCTTGAATAATTTCTTCATGGTACAAACCTTTTTGAGTGTGAAAAACCGGTGCAAATCTTGTTTCAACATAACAAACACCATCGCTTTTCATATCTTCCATCATTTCATAAGCAACTCTAAAGAGTGATTCTTTGGTTTGCATTACAGCACATGTATGTTCAAATCCTTGAAGATATTCT
>CAYXKL010000133.1:0-5988 GCA_964464825.1 uncultured Melioribacter sp.
GAAGACATTAATCCCGTTAAACTTGCAGTAAGCTTGCCGAACTAAACCATCGGGACCAACTAAAACAATTATATTTTTGTATCTTTCTTGAAATTGAACCACTTGTGCGCCATCTTTTTGGAGGATCGTGGTATTGTTGAGCGAAGCGAAATCCCGTCGAAGACGGGAAGACATTAATCCCGTTAAACTTGCAGTAAGCTTGCCGAACTAAACCATCGGGATCAACGATGTAGAAGTTTTATTAATGCAGTAATTTTTTTTCTAACAACCAACCGCTAATCACCAACCACCAAGAGTCCGACACCGATAATCCATCACCAGAGCACATTAAATCAATTTCATATCCTTTAAAAAAGGTAGTTTATTTCTCACCTTAGCAACTTCATTCAAATCTATTTCGTAATAGATAATTTTTTCTTCATTAGAAACAGAAACTAATTCATTACCCATCGGATCAAAAATAGAACTGTATCCGTTGTATTGATTATAGGGATCCTCACCAATTCTGTTTACACCAATCATAAAACATTGATTATCTATTGCACGTGCTTTAAGAAGAGTTCTCCAATGGTCTATACGTGTTACCGGCCAGTTGGCAATATTTACAATCACTTCTGCATTTTGCTTAATATGTAAACGGTAAAGTTCGGGGAATCGGAGATCGTAACAAATGCTCAATCCAATTTTAACATTATTGATTTTTGTTACCACAATTTCTTCAGATGCTTTGTAATATTTATCTTCTCCGGCAAAACTAAATGGATGAATCTTTCTATAACGTGCTATTATCAAACCGATTGGATCAATATGTATTAATGAATTAAACGTCCCCTCTTTACTCAATTCAATTAACCCGGCTATAACATTGCTCTTTTGTTCAATTGCAAGGTTCATAAAAAATTGAGTTGATATCCCATCCAATTCTTCAGAAAATTTTTTCGAATTCATCGTGAATCCAGTTAAAGTTAATTCCGGAAAGATTATCAAATCAAATTTATCCAGATTACTGCCGAACATTTTTTTAATCGTATTTATGCTTTCGTTGGGATTTTCCCACGTTGGCGAAAATTGAACTAAACCGATTTTCATATGTGCTTCTTTCTTTTTTTGAAAATTAATAATTGTAAAATTAAAATGTCTTTTTACAGAATAATAATTAATTTGCAGCTGTATCATTCTGCGAGAAAATAAATGCTTAATTATATATGGTTAACTCTATTATTCCTTGGTATTGGTATTGCACTTACAACCGATGTAATTGATAAAGCTGATAATAAATACAAGAATGGTGAGACACTTTTCGTCATAGTAAAATTTCCGGATGCAAAAATTGATTCAACAAAAACTAATCACGCTAGAGTTTTTGTAAGCGATACTGTATTCAATGAATTCTAACGGACTGATGAAAAAGATACAATATTTCATGCAGCTAACCTCACCTATAATAGAACAACAAAAAAGTTCGCTTTCTTTTTAGAAACTGACCAAACCTCTCCGCAAATGTGGAAAGAAATGTCTGCTGTAAATGGAAAAGAAAATGATCTTACTGGAAATATTATCCTAAGGAACAAAGTTGATTCATTACATTATACGGCATCATTAATATTGGAAGATGTTTCGTTTGTAAAAATGAAGTCTGTTACAAATTCTGCAATTGATTATGCAGCTAATGCTGTTAAAATAGCTTTGGGATTAATTGGTATTATGGCATTGTGGCTTGGTATGATGAAAATTGCTGAAGAAGCCGGATTAATAAAATTGATTGCGAATTCTGTAAAACCGGTTACTAAATTTTTATTTCCTGATGTTCCGCATGATCATCCGGCAATTGGTTCGATTATAATGAATATATCTGCTAACATGCTTGGACTTGGAAATGCGGCTACTCCATTCGGTTTGAAAGCAATGGAAGAACTCGATTCAATCAATCCTAATAAGGGAACAGCAACTAATGCTATGTGCACTTTTTTAGCAATCAATACTGCCGGACTTACATTGATTCCGGCAACTGCAATTGCTATCAGAGCTGCTGCCGGAAGCAGTGACCCTACAATAATTATTGGTACATCATTCTTCGGAGCTTTGTGTGCAACTATAACCGGTATTACTGCTGCAAAGATTCTTGAAAAATTTTCTATTCCAAATTTTAATTTTAAAAATTGGATTAAATCAAATCTAAAACTCTTAGCATCGTTTTTCTTTTTTGCTGCGGTTATTGTCTTTATTTTTTTATCGGGGGCACTCTCTATTATAAGTGTTGGAATGGTGAAATCAATTATCCAGGTTATTTCTACTTTAGCAATTCCATTAATAATCTTTTCGTTTATCACCTATGGAGTAATTAAAAATGTTAAGATTTACGAAGTATTTGTTGAAGGTGCTAAAGAAGGATTTAATATTGCTGTAAAAATTATTCCGTTTTTAGTTGCCATGCTTGTTGCAATCGGAATTTTCCGTGCCGGCGGCGCTATGGATTATTTGGTAATTATACTTTCCCCAATTACTAATTTAATTGGTATGCCGGCTGAAGCATTACCGATGGCTCTTATGCGTCCTTTATCAGGAAGCGGCTCGCTCGGTATTATGTCTGAAATTATAACTGTCCACGGTGCTGATTCTTTCTTAGGTATTTTAGTCTCCACTATTATGGGAAGTACAGAAACTACATTTTATGTATTGGCACTTTATTTCGGTGCTGTTAATATTAAAAAGACAAGACATGCTGTAGCAGCCGGTATTCTTGCGGATATTGCTGGTATTCTTGCCGCTTTATTTATTGTTAGATTAATGTTCGGTTAATATGAAAAAAATATTCATTTCCAGAAAATTGCCCGGTAATCCTGAACTTATCCTTAAAAAATTTGGATTTGATGCAGTAACCTATCCAAAAGATGAAGCAATACCGCAGAATATATTTTTCAAGCGTATTGCGGATGCAGATGCAATAATTACTTCATTGACAGAAAAGGTTGATAAAGAAGTAATTGACAAATTAAAACGCTGTAAAATTATTGCTAACTGTGCAGTTGGTTATAATAACATTGATGTTAAGTATGCAAAATCTAAAGGAATTATTGTTACAAATACTCCAGATGTATTAACAAATGCTACTGCTGATATTGCATCAGCGTTAATACTTTCTTGTGCACGACGTCTTCGCGAAGGCGAAATCACTATGCGATCAAAAAAATCGATCCTCTGGCAAGCCGGTTCTATGCTTGGGATGGAATTAAATGGAAAAATTCTAGGAATTGTTGGTGCCGGCAGAATTGGCACTGCTGTTGCAAAAAGAATGTCGGCTTTTGGTATGAAGATAATCTATTTCAGCAGAAATCAAAATGAATTTCTTGACAAAACATTCTTAGCTAAAAGAGTCTCAATCAATAAATTACTAACTACTTCTGATGTTGTGTCGTTACATTTACCTCTGAATAAAGATACTTTTCATTTTTTTGATAGTGTAAAACTTAATTTGATGAAGCCGACATCAATATTGGTGAATACATCACGGGGTGAAATAATTGATGAGAAAGAATTAATTAAAATTCTGAAACATAAAAAAATTTACGCTGCCGGCTTGGATGTATTCGAAGGAGAGCCGGTTATCAATCCTGAATTGCAAAAACTTGAAAATGTTTTCCTACTACCTCACATAGGGAGTGCAACCAAAGAAACACGAATTGCCATGTCTCAATTATGTGTTAAAAATGTTATTAATGTACTTCATAATAAAAATCCTCTAACGCCCGTCAATTGAATGTAGACCTTTTAATAACTATTTTAGTTATTAATAAAATGTGAAAAATTATGCGAATTGGAATTCCAAGAGAAGCTCATCGGGAAGAAAAAAGAGTAGCTTTAGCACCAGCCGGTGTAGATGCTTTAGTTAAATCAGGCCATACAGTATTTATTGAAACAAATGCTGGTGCTGACAGTCATTTTACCGATGATGAATATAAAAATGTTGGTGCAAATTTAGTCTATACTGCCGAAGAAGTATTTCAACGTGCAGAAATGATTGTAAAAGTTGCACCGTTAACAGAACAAGAAGCTGATTTGCTGCAAGATGAGCAGACAATTTTCTCATTCTTGTATCTGGCAGTTGGTAAAAAAAATATTATTGACAAATTATTAAAGAAAAAAGTTAGTGCTATTGCTTATGAGCTAATTGAAAAAGATGATCACTTGCCGATACTGCAATCTATGAGTGAAATTGCCGGACAGTTAGCAATTCAAGTAGGGGAGAGATATTTAGGGAGTGATTATCCAAATAGCCGCGGTATTTTGATGGGAGGTATTGCCGGTGTTGCACCAGCCGCTGTTGTAATCCTCGGTGCCGGTGTTGTTGGTTTTCATGCAGCTCGTGTTGCTTATGCTAAAGGTGCACATGTAATTGTTCTTGATAAAGATTTAAGAAGATTAAAAAGAATTAATACAGATATTTCGCATAATATTTCTACTGTAGCTGCTAATCCATATACAATTGCACGCGGTGCTAAATTTGCCGACTTACTCATCGGTGCCATTCAAATGAAAGCAGAAAAGACACCTAATTTAGTTACTGAAGCTATGGTAAAAACAATGAAGAAAGGTGCGGTGCTTGTTGATGTTTCTATTGATCAAGGCGGATGTATTGAAACGAGTAGACCAACTTCAATTTCAGATCCTGTCTATGTTCTGCATAATGTAATTCATTATTGTGTCCCTAATATGCCGGCTCTTGTCTCAAGAACAGCTAGTTATGGTTTAACAAATGCATCTTTGGAATATATTTTAGAAATTGCTGATAATGGATTATCAAATGCCCTCCTTGGAAATGCCGGTTTAGCTAAAGGAGTTTGTACTTATAACGGTTTCTGTTCAAACGAAAATATTGCTGAAATTTTTGATATTGAGTATCGAAGACTGCATATTTTTTCAACGAATTAATTTGAGAATTTGAAATGGCTATTGACCAAATAAAAATTGAAAAAACTTCCCATTCTCCGTGGATGAAAAAGTATCATTCCAAATTAGTTAGTGCTGATGAAGCCGTTAAAGTTATTAAATCTGGTGATAAATTAATTGTACAGCCTGGATGTGCTGCTCCCCTTGAACTTATTAAATCTATGGTAAAAAGAAAAGATGAACTGAGAGATGTTGAAATATACCATATTCTGGTTGTTGGTGATTTGCCTTACATGGAGCCGGGTATGGAAAAGCATTTTAAGCACAAAGCTTTTTTTATTGGAGGAAATACTCGCGCTGCTATTAATGAAGGGCGTGCCGAATTTATTCCGATCTTTCTTTCTGAAGTTACTATGTTATTTAAAAGGGGTGTGCTGCAAGCTGATGTAGCACTTATTCATGTTTCCCCTCCTGATGAACATGGTTTCTGTAGCTATGGTATTGATGTTGGAAATATTAAAACTCCTACCGAGAAAGCAAAATGTGTTATTGCTCAAGTTAATAAACAGATGCCGCGCGGTCTCGGCAATAGTTTTATCCATATTAACAAAATTGATTTTATTGTTGAAGTTGATCAACCTTTAATGGAATTACCCCAAATCGATCCTAATGCTACTTTAGCTGAACTTGAAGTCTATGATAAAATTGGTCAGCACATCTCTACATTGATTGAGGATGGATCAACTTTGCAAATGGGAATTGGTGCAATTCCGGATGCTGTATTAAAATATCTTAATAATAAAAATGATCTCGGCGTTCATACAGAAATGTTTTCTGATGGACTGGTCGATTTGGTTGAGAGCGGAATTGTAAATGGTGAAAAGAAAACTCTTCATCCCGGTAAATTAGTTGCCGGCTTTGTACTTGGTACAAAAAAATCTTACAATTTTATTGATAACAATCCCATTTTTGAATTTCATCCGCAAGAATATGTTAATGATCCATTTATAATTTCTAAAAACAACAAAATGGTTGCAATAAATTCTGCTATAGAAGTTGATTTAACCGGTCAAGTTTGTTCTGATTCAATCGGTACAAAAT
>CAYXKL010000134.1:0-5954 GCA_964464825.1 uncultured Melioribacter sp.
AACTCTTGTACCGACGCTACAGCGCTTGATGAACCCCAACGATAGTCGAGAAGTAAAGAGACATTCCAACCAAGACTTGCAATACCAAGATTATTATTTGTTGCAGCTCCGGCAACACCGGAAGTTACTATTCCATGACCTCCATAATTACTATTTAAATTGTTCCAAGCTACTTTACCAACCAAGTCTTCATGTACCGTACTTACACCTCCAAATTGATCATTCATACCAATTCTTATGTTTGAAGAACCGGTTGTCAAATTCCAAGCTTGTTCTGCTTTTATTGCATTGAATGACCATAAATAATCACCAGTATATTCTGGGTCATTTGGTGTTAATGTTAAATATGCAATTATAGGTCCCTCAGCATACTCAATATTGGAAAAAGATTTTATTAGTACGCAAACCGAATCTGTTGGTACAGGCTTATCAAATTGGATTTTATAAATTTGTGATAAATCAATTACTTTTATTCTTTGTTTTGTTCTTTTGTTAGTTTTTATACTATCACCCCATTCAGCATTAGGCACAACTTTAGTTATAGTAAATTCACCATATTTGCTTTCAAGATTATTTAACAATTCTTTGAAAGGAGTATTTGTTATATTTTCTTTTTTGAATGAAAATATACCCTTTGGTAGTTCTATAAGCTTATTCTTGTATTTAAATACAATCACACTAGCATACTGCTCACCTCGTGCGTTTTTGTAGATTGGCACCTCCGAATACATATTGGGGGAAGTAACCTGAGTTAATTGAGCAAAACTTAGACAACTGGCAAATAGTATGATTAATGACGTCTTAATAATAGATTTCATTTTTTACTCCATTTGTTTTCAATAAATAAAATGTCTTCATTTCGTTGGAAAAAGTTCGCTCACTTTATTTTCAAGTGGAAATACCCTCTAAGTTTTGAAAATTGGCTTATCAGCCGTTTAGACAGTCATAGGGGATTCTCCTTTTTTATAGTTTATTAATCAGTTTATTTTACACGGCATACTATGTTGAACGAGGCTTTTTCAACAAAGCATTCATCTCATTATTCAATTTGTTTAGGAATAATTTGTATGCACAATGCAATTAATATTCATAAGTATAGTTTATGAATAAATTTGAAATTGTTTCAAATCCCATTTACATGATAACTTAAATAAAAAAAGAACAAGGCATAAATTCAGCAACACCAATGAAATTTTTAAGTAAGTATAACGGCGTGGCGGGTAACTTGCCGCCCATAACAACTATGCCGTATTTTTAACTAACGTTTATAATTTAGCAGACGGTGCGTAACTTAAACTTAACGCACCGGCTGCAACTAATTCATATTGTGCAATACACTCAAAGAGCAACTCGTTAAAAAGGACAAGCTATAAAAAACACAAATGCCTCAATGAAAACGCGGTCAATGTTGACCCGCTGGTTATACTTACGCCTTAAAAAACAGAAGGCAGAATTAAAAATAATTCTGCCTTCGTAAAAAAACTATTTAACCAGTAACATCTTCTTTGATTGTATAAAATTATTCGCTCGAATTGAGTATATATAAATTCCGCTTGCTAAATTACTCGCATCAAAAGTTACACCGTAATAACCGGCTTGTTTATGTTCATTTACTAGTGCTGCGACTTCTTTTCCCAGCATATCATATATCGTCAGAGTAACAAATCCGCTTACCGGAAGTTGATAATGAATTACAGTAGTGGGGTTGAACGGATTGGGGAAATTATTAATCTCATATTTATCCGGTATTTCTTTCGCTATTTCGACTTGTGCTGAACTATTCTCGTTCATCCTTATGTATTGTGTTCCGTACAAAGCTACCCAATCTGCGTCCGAATATGTTGAACTGGGTTGATAATATGCCCTTACGTCATAATGAAGCAGATCATCCACATAAGTAGGTGTTCTCACATAATCGTAATCAGTAAATGAATACGAAGCTGATCCGTTGGCTGTTACTGTGCCTATTTGTTCAGGGTCGCCGGTTACACCGTTATGTTTAACTGAACGCCAGATTGCGTATTGCGTTACCTCCGAATTATCAAGTGGATGTTTTGACCAGTTGATTACTACCGGGTCATAATTAACTGTACCGAAACTTTGGTTGCGGTAAGTATTGACCGGTTTACCGTTGAATTTTGCTTTTAATGTTCCATGAGCCGTTGGAGTAAAATTCGTTTTGGGATTTTGAGACCCGATGTTGGATGAATTGAAATCCCAATAGTTAAATGTATAGTATACGGAATTAATAGTAGTGTTCAATGCTTCAACTGTGTACGGCAAATCGTCATAAGATTCAGAAGGTTGATAAGGACTGCTGTACTGAGTACTTTGAAATTTAATATTACCTCCGCTACCCGAACCACCAAAATCATTTTGAACAGTCAAGTTACATTTACGTGCGTAAACAGCTGTATGACTGTAATCGTCAGGAGCAGTCAATTCTCTATATATTGTCGGATAACTATCTCCCCAATTTCTCTTTTTCTGTAGTAAGTTTCAATGTATTGGTTATCTTCACCTTCTATTGTATGCGGAAATGTTGTTGCTTCACGGTACTGAGTGGTACCGCTATAACCAACATTATTCAATTGTTCACTATTAATAAATATTTTGCCTTTGACATTAGCGTTGGCTCTATCTCCGCCAAAATCGTTTCTTAATGTTATCGATTTATCGTCGTAATCAGAAAATGATAATTCGTAGCTTGAAGAATTAGCTTCTACCGAAAAATATCCGTATTGATATTTAAGTTGAATATCACCAAATGCACCCCATCCATATTCTAATTTTATCAACTTATTTTCAATTCTGATGTAAAAGAGTTCTTCTTCACCTTCACCAAGCGGCGATATTGTCGGATTCGGTGTGTTACTGTCGCTAATATCAAATGCTGCATTCTTATTACCGGCATAGTCATAAGCTGTATCTGTTACCGAATACCCCTGACCATGAAATATTAACTTTTGTGTGCCGAAATCATATTTATAAACAATGATTAACCTGCTAGCATAAGTACCGTTATCATTAAGAACTCGAATCCCTACTTCCCAGATCATAGCTTTTAGATTTAACCCCGAAAAAAGAAAGAGAATCGAAAGAATAGCAATAACAGAACAATTACAACGTTTCATTTTACACCTCGTTTTGTTATTTGATTTGCACTTTAGGTATACTTGCTTGTTAAATTATATCATAGTTCTCTCCTTGTTTTGTGGTTAAGATTGGTTTTATTTCCCGTGCCAAATGATTGCGCCTAATTTATTATTTACCGTACCATAGCCGGTTATTATTATTTCATATCCATCTGTCCATACATTATTAAAAACAAAAGTCGGGTCCTCTACAGTAAATAAATCTGAAATTGATTCCCAATTGCCGTCATTGTAATATAATGCCTTTTTATAATCTCCTACCGCTATCAAATAATTTTCTGCTGGACCGTAAAGATTATTAATTGTACCTCTTACATCTAAAATTTTATCCCAGGTTTTATCGTGGTATGCCCAAACGCCTGAAAGCCCACTTGAATAAAGTTTATTAAATGTACTTGAGTATAGCTGGAGATAGCCCCATTTTATAATTACCGATGGTGAATCAAATACCATCGAATCTAACACAACATAATTGCCCATATAGCCAGATAAGAAATAGTATTTCTCAAGAAAGGTAGTCTTATGCGCGGTTGATGCAAGGATGTATGTTTTTCCATTGAAACTATCAATGCTTTTAAGCCAGTATGAAATATCATCGTTAATATTGAGATTGATAGTGTCCGTAGTCCATTTATTGTTTTCATATTTCATTACCAAACCGTTTCTTCCACATGCCCAAATGTTGCCGCTTGCATCTACGCTCATATCTAAAATATCCCCTTTTAACCATTTACTGGGGTCAACTGTGTAAAAACCTGGGTAAATATCTGTCCAATTACCGCCATTATATTTTGCAATAAAAACATTATCTCCTATGTATCCACCAGCAAATAAATTATTGCTTGATGTGCCAGCAATATCTCTTGGTTTTCCGCTAACATCCTTTAAGATATCATTGACAAGCCAATCTTTGCCGTCATACCGCCACATTTGTCCAAGAGGCCCATCAGCCCAACAGCACAGCCATGCATCGTTAGGGGAAAAAACAAGCAAGTTTTCTGGTATTAACTGAAGTTGATTTGGATCGCCTGTTTCAAGCGTATCAGCATTCCAGGTCATATCTCTCGGATTTTTGAATGGTTCAGGTTTAGGGCCAGTACCATTATCTTTGCAACCGATAAATAGTTGAAATAGAGAAATCAACAATAAAATATTCATAACTTTTTTTTGTACTATTTTATATTCCAATTTTATATCTCCCTTAATTCTTTTCGTAAGTAAGTATAACAGTGTTGCAAATAAAGCGCTGCCCAGAACTACAATGCAACAATGAAAAGCCAATGCCAATAATTATTTATTAATTAGTTTTATTAATTAAACTCAAAAAGCAATTATCTTTTACAACTCAACTTTATAACTTGTATAATGCCACAATATTTAAAGCAGTCGCTTTGATTTGCGGGTTATACTTACGCCCTTAAAAACTAAAGGCAGAACTAAAAAAAATTCTGCCTTCCTTAAAAAATGGAATCACTTGATTAACAACATTTTCTTAATTGAATTATTATTACCAGCAGTTAGTTTATAATAATATATTCCGCTTGATAAATTACTACCATCAAAGGTCACTTTATAGTTTCCTTTATCCTTAAAATCATTTACTAATTCTTTAATTTCGCGTCCAAGTGTATCATATACCTTTAAGGTAACAAATGATTTTTCAGGTAACGTAAATGAAATATTAGTTTCAGGATTAAATGGATTTGGATAATTATCATCTAATCGGAAATTTTCCACAGATTTATTTGATAAATTATTATTAGCATAACTATCTGAATTGACTTTGTACAGAGGGTCCATTATTCCGGTAGTTTCAACTTGATTGCTTGGTACTGATGAAAGATTTGTATTATCTATTGCAACAACATAATACTTCACTGATTTAGCCCAAATTGGTTTTGTATAATCAACTCCATTATCAACAAAGGTATTTGTAGGGTGAGAAACGATACCGGCAGAGCTCCATCCGCCGTTGTCGTAGCTGCGATAAATTCTATAACTTGAAATATCACTTTCTGTGTTGATATCCCATCCTAAAGATGGGTGGTCAGGGTTAGAACCAGTAAAATGTAAATTCTGTGGCTTTGATGGCGAAGCGTTTATTGCGGTATTGACATAAATATTTAACGTATAAACACCATTACTGAAATTTGTTATTTCAAAGCCGAACGGCGTTGTTTGATTTGCAATCCTTTGATTGTTCGGATTACTCCAAGGAGAAAATACTTGATTGTAACCAACACGAAATGCGTCCTTACCATCCCCGTGAAAACGAACATCTACCATTGGTTGTGCCGTTGTCGGATTTTCAGTAAGATGAATAGCATCAGGACTAGTTAAACCGCCAAACGAAAACGGTATCCATTGGTTATCGTGATAACCGCTCCCAATGTTAGGCAAACCTTGTCTGAAAACCGGCAATAATTGATCGTCGCCTGGAAGTGTGGAAGATTGATTAACTGTCCAACTAAATCTTCCATCAGCTGGTATAAGTTGCAACCAGGAGGATGGATTTGCTTGATTTGGAGTCCCAACCTTCCTGATTACGTAAATACCGTTTTCTACACTTCCATCTTGGGAACCCCAGAAAGGAGCGTTATTTTCCCAATATGAAGTCTTCTGATGATTTTCAATGAAAAAATATTCTTGGGGAGAAGTATTAATAACAAGTCTGTAAGCATTTCTTCCGGTTACAAAATCGCTTAAGGTTCTTCCGGTAAGCGTTTGAGTAGAATTGCTAACTGTATAAGTTGTTGAATCTGCAACCCATCCCAAACGATATCTTTCAAAGGCATTGGT
>CAYXKL010000135.1:0-5930 GCA_964464825.1 uncultured Melioribacter sp.
GTTATATGGCAAAATTATAAATTAATTAAGAAGGTACTGCAAATAAATAATTAACTAAAAACCGCGGCGCTGGCGGCACCGGGGCAAATACAAATATATAATTTAATCTTCTATTATTACAGTCTTGCAAATTGTAGAAACAGATTTGTTTGCAATGTAAATATGCCATTCCACCATAAAATTATTAAATAACTTATGAAGTAATGTTATGAAAAAGTTGATTCTAATTGGTTTTATTTTAATTCAATCATTTACGTTTGGTGCGAATGTCTATTTCGATTTACCATCAAATAATCAATCTTTTCAAATTGATGCAAATGGAAGAGCTGGGGTTAGTTATCATATACTAACAGTATCATTGTTTTATGTAACTGATTGGTATGGTGCAAAAGTTCAATATCCGGATGGTCACTGGGGTTCTTGGCAAACGGGTCAGAGCGGCGGCTGGGTATTTACTCAAGCTGGGACCTATCATCTTCAAGGCGCAGTACATGTTGTTAGTGATCTAAATGGTGGGAACAACTATTACATGTATTCGAACATTCTTACTTTTTACGTTACACCCCCGCCACAACCTCTAACAAATGTTTCAATATTTGGTGATTTTTCTCTTTATTTAGGAAGTACTGGATATTGGAATGCTACTTTAACAAATGGTATTGCTCCATTTAACTATAATTGGCAAATAATGTATCTTGGTAGCATATCATCATTATCGTTAGAAAGCAAAACATTAACAAGCACAGAGAAAATCGGTTCTGGCGGAATTATAATTAATGCCCCGCCAAGCGAGTATTGGTTTTCTGTTGGCACAAATTCGCCTACTTTCAGTCGCACTAATACTGGGTCGGATCCACGAGATTTTAAATTGAGATGTATTGTTACAGATGCAAGCAACACAACCAAAACATCAAATGAATGGTATGTAGATGTACTTTTTGAATATCCACCTCAAATGAGTATTGTACAAAATAATTCTAACATCCAAAATGCATCTTTAGCAAAAGAATCTTTATTTGAATCTGTCCCAACAGAGTATTCTCTTAAACAAAACTATCCAAATCCGTTTAATCCAACTACTACTATTGAGTACCAATTGCCATCAGACGGATTTGTTTCGCTAAAGATATTTGATTTACTTGGCAGTGAAATAAAAACTCTAGTAAATGATTTTAAAACCAAAGGTAAATATTCAATAACATTTGATGCTTCAAATCTTGCTAGTGGAATATATATTTATCAAATAAAATCGAATAATTTTAGTTCAATTAAGAAAATGATATTATCAAAATAACTCAATGAATTAAAAAATATTTATTAGGGCAAGCTTTTAAGCTTGCCCTTTAAATTGAGAGTCAAAGATGAGCTCAATCAAAAATTATATAAAAATTAATTTTATTTTTTTTCCTGTTTTATTAATTCTCTTTGGTTGTGAAAATTCAAATGAACCATTAGTTATAGCTAATGAGTATATGTCATTGAACGTTGGTGATATAAGACAATACTGTATGCCATATTCCAATAATCCAGAAATTCATACAGTTTGGAAAATAGCCGGCAAAACGCATCGTTCGGACGGTACAGAAGTTTTTATAACTGAGTGGTATTTTTATAGTTACGATTCTAATAGTAAATATGTTTCATATTATTTCATTCGAGATGGATTTTTAATTTATACTGAGCTTGAGAAAACATCAACCTACCAAGGGAATCCATATTCTGAACAACGATTAGCTAAAATTTCCCCGAACGATGGAGATGTTTGGATGCAAACGGTTGGATTTCTAAATCCAGATTCGTCAATGGATTATTTGACTGCAAAATATTTAGTCGATTTGAACACACCAGCTAGCAAATTTAAGGACGTATTTTCTCTTGTATCTTCAAGAGGTACATCTGGCACCGAGGTTTCAGAAATTTATTATGCAAAATATTATGGTCATATTGGTTATTCTGTGATAGGTGATAGTAGTTCCTTTTTACTCGTTAATTACATGCGTATCAATGGAAAAGAAGTTGGAAAGTATGTCGAAATGGAAAATTCCAAATCAATTATTAAAAATAATGGTTATAAAATGCAGGATCCATTTTTGTTGTTTCTAAATAACAAAAGGTGATAGTCCATGAAAACATTAATCTTTTTTTTAGTAGTTTTTTCTATGAATATTTATTTAGCACAAGGAAATAATTCCTCCTCTTTATTCTCAAATGTGGCCGTAGGTATTTATGGTGGAATTAATATTAGCAATGATTCTAAAACTGGAGGCACCTTTATTTTAGATCTTAAGCCAGAATTAACACACAATTTTAATATGAATTTAGCGCTAGGATATTCAAAATCATTTGCCGGTGACTCCTATTCTGTAAAATCTTATTCAATAAATACGATTAACGGTATTCAATTCTATTATGCACATCAATATAATGTTAATGAAAAGAGCTATGATATAATTCCTCTTTATTTGGGAGTACAATATATTTTTAAGCAAAACACATTGTCACCATATTTTTTGTTTAATCTTGGTTACAATTTTATCATTGATACTAAATATTTTAAATCTCCTACAGTGTCAATATCCTATCCATCATTGGAGGATATACCAAATGAATATAAAATAAAAAATATTGAAGATAATCCCTCTAATTCGTTTGGAATACTTGTTGGATTAGGTACTGAATTAAATATTTCTTCAAAATTAGGATTGGATATTAGATATTTCTATAAATATGATACTAAGATAATTAACACGCATAATTTAATCATAGGGATAACCTTTTAATTATTATTAAAGTAGAAATGATCTTATAATGCCATATAACCAGTTTTCCAAGCCGACCGCTTTAAAGTTAGCGGCATTAGTATAATTATAAAGTTGCGTTGTAAAAGTAAGTTGCTTTTTGAATGTAGTTAAGTAAACGAAGTAATTAATAAATTATTGGCATTGGTTTTCAAAGTTGCATTGCTGTTATAGGCGGCGGCTTAAAAACCACGCCGTTATATGCTTAAGAATATTTCCATAATAGTATTTAAATAAAATAGAGGTGCTCTATGGGCTATTTAGTATGGCAAGATGTGATTACTTTTATTGGTACCATTTTTGGTGCAGCACAATCTTCACGTGTTCCACCTGGTTATCCAAGCAATCTTTTTATTGCACGATTTATTAATGGTTTAAACATTGCCGTAATTGTTGCAATTAGTAGTATACTATCTAATGCATCTTATTCGGTTGAAGCAAATGTTAACTGGGTAATGAATGTACTTAATTTCCCAATTCCCCTTTATGGTTATGCCCTTGTTATCACTTTGGGTGTATATTTACCGACAATATCAGTTTTGAGATTAATATTCATAAGAATGTATACTAAAATGATTTTTTTAGTTATCCTTTCTGTTGTTATGATGTCAATAGACATATTTGTTCTAATTCATATGATGTCTCTTTGTTAATTAATAATTGGAGAAATAAATGGAAAATGGTCAAATATATATTATAGTAGCATTAGCATTCTATTTTTTGCTTTTGCTTTATCACGTGTGGGACTCAAAGAGAATTTCTAGTACTCTTGATTCCTATGCCTTGTCAACAGAAAAATATTCTTCATTTATCATTGCTGTTGTTATGGCAGTTACAATGATAGGTCCAGCAGACGCATTAGCCCTTTCTCAAAATGGCTTAAAGTATGGTTTGATTTGGGCTATCTTTCCTATTGGTGCTGCTTTAGCACAACTTATTACTGGTAAATTTTTCGCTAGCAAACTCAATTCACAATTTTCTGGTCTTATCACAGTTGGTGAAATTTTTGAAAAGAGGTCATCTCAATATTCTTCTTTAGCTGTTGGCTTTGTAACTTTTTTACAAGCTGTAGCATTTTCGGGTGTTCTAATTTTGGCTGGTGGACAAGTTTTAGAAACATTCTTGGGATTAAATAAAGCTTTAGGAATGATGATTACAACAGTATTTGTTGGTGGTTATACTTCATTTGGAGGTATGACAGCTGTAATGAAAACTGACAAAGTCCAAGGCGTTTTTATGGGT
Organism: uncultured Melioribacter sp.; assembly: GCA_964464825.1. Lineage (GTDB taxonomy): Bacteria > Bacteroidota > Ignavibacteria > Ignavibacteriales > Melioribacteraceae > DYJK01. Next base: position 4,041 of record CAYXKL010000135.1, read on the forward strand.
GTTATGATTGTTTTACTTATAATTGCTTGCACTGCTATGTTATTGGGAAGTACTGCCGTTAAAGATTCCATCCTAATCAAATCAGATTTTGTTAAAGACTACGATTTGAGATTAATATTCACACTATTTTTTGGCTACCTTTTGGGTGAGCTACTTTTGCCAACATATTGTATGAGGGCAATGATTTCAAAAGATAATGTTGCTGCATCAAAGGGATTTTACAAAGCATCTTTAATATTGATAATCTGGTATATATTAATAACTTTTTCCGGTTCAATTGGTGCTTCAATATTAACTGTCGATAGAACTTCTCCAAATGATTTGATATTGTTAGACGTTTTAAGATACTTTGTTCCAAAAGGTGGTTTTCTTTGGAATATTGTTGGTGCCGGTGTCTTTCTTGTTCTAATTTCCTTAATACATTCAACCTTTGACTCATTTTTAAATACTGGTGCTATAAGTATTAGTAAAGACTTTTTTGGAAAGATTTTAAAGTTATCTAATGAACAAGTTCTATGGCTTTCAAAACAAGCTACTATTGGCATATCTGCTTTAGGTCTTATCATTGCCATTTGGAAGAATGACTTAATTGATATTCTGTTTATTGGTTATACAGTTTGGGTGCCGAGCATTCTCGCACCATTTGTTTGGATATTATATAATCCAGATAAAAAATTAAAGTCATATTCATTTTGGGGTGGTCTTGCTGTTGGTTCTTTATCGTGGTTCGTTTTTGAATATTGGTTGCCGTTCTTTATCCCCGCAACAATTATGGGCTTGTTTTTAAATAGCATTACAATTCTTTTTTTGCAAAGATTTCTTAAAACAAACTAATATCGAATAGCTTGAGGTAATAATATGACAGAAGGAAAATATCTTAGATTTCCAGAAATATTTTCAACCAAATATCCCATCATTATATGTCCTATCGACGATTTACTAATTTCTGGTCCAGTGAATGGTCTAGAAAATCCCGCATATAAAATTAATCGTATTCTTGAATCTAAGCCGACAGCTATTCTAACTTTTTATGGTACGGTTAAAAAATATCATAAACAGTTTGTTAATCAAAAATTTATCATCAACTTATCTGCAAGTACTACTCGTTCGACTTATACTAAGAAAGTTATTCTCGGCACAATCGATTTGGCTTTAAGATTAAATGCAAATGCAGTTGCTTTTCACATTAATATTTGTTCAAAGTATGCGCCGCAAATGATTTCGGATGCGGGAATAATTATTGAAGAAGCTGATAAATATGGATTACCAACTGTTGGCATCATATATCCTCGCGGCGAAAACCAAGATGGTTCTACTAACGATAACTATGATTTGAAAGAGAATGATAATTCTTCATTCACAGAATTAGTAGGTCATTGCGTCCAGCTAGGTGTAGATTTAGGTGTCGATTTGATTAAAACTCAATATACTGGTTCAATGGAATCTTTTGTCAAAGTAATAACTGTTGCACAAGGAACTCCTGTTGTAACTGCTGGTGGACCTTTAATTGAAAAAAGTATTGCAGTTAATAATGCATTTAATGCTTATAAAGCTGGAGCTGCTGGTATTAGTTTTGCGAGAAATGTATTTGGACGAGAAGACCCGAAAGATTTTATTGATGAAATAAAAAAAACACTGAAGTAATTTATTCATTAAAACGCATATAACAAGTGCCTCAAGCCGAAAGCGTTTTCGCACTTGGCATTTGTGAAGTTTAATAATTTACGTTACCGTTATGGCATTTTGTGTGGCGTAGTTTGTAAATGAAAGTTTGTACTAATTAAAAAGTTATTTAATAAATGTAGCATTGTTGTGTTGGGCTTCGGCTTAGGCACAAGAGCGTATGTTTAAAGTAGATATTAAATTGAGTTCTCAAAGAAGTCATAATAA
>CAYXKL010000136.1:0-5837 GCA_964464825.1 uncultured Melioribacter sp.
GATCAAACCCCTTAAGAAAGTTTATTTTCTTTTGAATAAACCTCGCGGATACATTACTACAACCGATGATGAAAAAGGAAGAAAAAAAGTAACAGATTTGATAAAAACTAATCAAAAAATCTTTCCGGTAGGAAGACTTGATTATGATACCACCGGAGTTCTGCTGCTTACCAATGATGGAGATTTTACTAATTATTTAACACATCCTAAAAATCATATACCGAGAGTTTATGATGTTACATTAAACGCTACTCTTAGTATTGAGGATAAAGAAAAATTATTAAAAGGAATTATACTTGACAGGCGTAAAAGTAAATTTGAAGAGATACGACCAATCCATAAAAATCAATATGATAAAGTAAGAATTACTACAGTTGAAGGAAGGAATCATTTTGTTAAAAGGATGTTCGGTTATTTAGGTTATCATGTTGAAAAATTAGAACGTGTTTCTTTCGGCAATTTTGATGTAAAAGGAATTCCGGACGGTTCATACAGAAAATTATCTTATGATGATATACAGAATTTTTATAAAACTTATGGCAGTTAGAATATTATTCATATTATTATTTGTTTGTACTATAAATGCACAGCAGAAAGATTCATCTGCAGTGCAGAAGAATATACATAATTATTATACGCTAACAGAGTTACGCGATCAACTTGATGATTCTTTTAATGATCCGAACTTTTCAAATGCTTTTTGGGGTGTATTTGTTAAATCACTTAAAACCGGTGAAGTAATTTATAAACGAAATGCAGATAAACTTTTCACACCGGCATCAAACATGAAATTATTTACATCTTCGGCAGCTTTAATGCTGCTTGGTACAAGTTATGTTTACACAACTGATATCTTTGCAAACGGAATTATCAAGAATGGCACTCTGCATGGTGATCTTATAATACAAGGAACCGGCGATCCGACTATTTCGAAAAGATTCAGCGATGGAAATCCTACTAAAATATTTGAGGCATGGGCTGATAGTTTAGCATCACACGGGATTTATGAAATTACCGGAAATATCTATGGTGATGATACCGCATTTGACAATGTTGGACTTGGTAAAGGATGGTTTTGGGATAATGAATCATATTGGTATTCTGCTCCATCAGGTGCACTTAGTTTGAACGACAACACTATTGAAATTATCGTAGAACCGAATGAGATAAATTTCCCGGCTATTGTTAAATCACTACCGAATACCAGTCATGTAAATATTATTAGTAAAGTTTTAACAGTGGATGATAATTCTGAACAATCAATTCAGATATCGCGATTACGCGGTACAAATTTAATTAGCGTTAACGGAACAATCAGAAAGAATTCAAGTCCATACAATGAATATGTTTCTATTGCCGACCCGACTATTTACTTTCTAACTGTACTGAAAGAAGTATTAGAAAGAAAAAATATTTCTGTAAAAGGTAGAATAGGAAGTATTGATTCAGCGGATAAAATTATAATTAATGAAAATCTTTCACTTTTGTTTACGCAAGAATCGGTACCACTTTTTCTGATATTAAAAGAATTAAATAAAAACAGTAATAATTTTTATGCGGAGCAAATATTAAAAACTATAGGTTTTGAAATAAACGGATTTGGTACATATGAGAATGGAGTTAAAGCTTGTAAAGAATTATTTAATTCTATGGGAATAAATGCTGAAAATATGGTCATGGCAGATGGTTCTGGTCTTTCATCCTTAAATCTTGTAACACCAAGACAGATAGTTACTTTATTATCATTTATGAACAGAACGGATGAGTTCAATGCTTTTTATGATTCTCTCCCAATTGGAGGTGTAGATGGAACATTGATTGATCGCATGAAAAAAACATCTGCCGAATATAACGTTAGGGCAAAAGCCGGATATTCAAACAACACTTCATCACTTTCCGGTTATATTACAACAGCCGGCGGCGAACTCCTTGCATTTTCAATTTTAGTTAATAATTTTTTAGTACCGCCTAATTTTGCAGAGTATGTTGAAGATAATGTTTGCAATAGATTGGCAAACTTTGTAAGAAATTAAACGGAGGTAATTTGGATAATCAGAATTATGAGCAAGAGTATAATAGTTTAATTCAAAGAAGATATGAAGAATTAAATGAATTGATAGCCAAAGGAATTCAACCTTATGCCTATAGTTATGATGTAAATAATTATTCGATTAACATTAAAAATAATTTTGAACAGTATGAGAATAAAGATGTTAAAATTGCCGGGAGAATTATGGCTATCCGGAGAATGGGTAAAGCATCATTTGCTCACATTCAAGATAAAGAGGGTAGAATCCAGATCTATATAAAAAGGGATGATATCGGTGATTATTATGATAATTTCAAATTACTTGATATCGGTGATATAATCGGTGTCGAAGGTTATGTATTTAAAACAAAGACCGGTGAAATATCTGTACACAGTAAATCTTTTACAGTATTAGCTAAATCTATAAGACCAATTCCAATTGCGAAAGAAATTATTGATGAAAATGGAAACAAAGTCATTTTTGATCAGTTTGCTGATAAAGAATTAAGATACCGCCAAAGATATGTTGATCTTATTGTAAATCCGGATGTTAAAGAAGTATTTATTACCAGATCAAAAATCATAACTGAACTAAGAAAATTTTTAGATTCAAATGGGATCATAGAAGTTGAGACACCTATACTACAATCATTATACGGTGGTGCAACAGCAAGACCATTTATTACTCATCACAATGCTCTCGATATAGATTTATATTTAAGAATTGCAGATGAGTTATATCTTAAAAGATTAATTGTAGGTGGTTTTGATGGTGTATATGAAATATCAAAAGATTTTAGAAATGAAGGAATGGATAAAACCCACAATCCGGAATTTACAATGATGGAATTATACATTGCTTACAAAGATTATTTCTGGATGATGGAATTTGTAGAAAAAATGATAAGTGATTTATGTATGAATGTTTTCGGTAAATTAGAATTTGAAATCGAAGGTAACAAAATTAATTTCACAGCACCGTGGAAAAGAATTTCCATGGTTGATGAATTAAAAAACGTTACCGGAATTGATGTACTGCAAGCTTCAAACTATGATTTGATTAAAGAGATAAAAAGAAGAGGAATTGAAATTGACGGTGGGGAAAGCAAAGGGAAATTGATAGATCTACTTTTTGAAATTACTATACAACAGACTTTGGTACAACCTACTTTTGTTATCGATTACCCGGTTGAACTTTCACCATTGGCTAAAAAGCATCGTACGAGAGAGGGACTGGTAGAACGTTTTGAAGGATTTGTTTTAGGACGTGAAATCTGCAATGCATTTTCAGAATTAAATGATCCGATAGATCAAAAAGCACGATTTGAAGATCAATCAAAGATGCGCGAAGAAGGGGACGAAGAAGCGCATCAAATTGATGAAGATTACATCCGTGCATTAGAATACGGTATGCCACCAACTGCTGGATTAGGAGTTGGAATAGACAGATTGGTGATGCTCCTTACTAATCAATCTTCAATAAGAGATGTTTTATTATTTCCACAAATGAAACCGCAGAATAAAATATGAAATTTAATTTTAAACAATTACCGATTTATATCTTGATATTATTAGCCGGTCTATATGGAGGTATAAAGCTAAGCGAATATTTCTCTCTTTCATCTAAGAGTAGACAATTAAATAAATTTAATGAAGTATTAACATTCACTGAAAAATATTATATCGATTCTGTTAATAATGATAAGTTAGTTGAAGATGCAATACGCGGAATGTTCGATGAACTTGATCCCCACACAATTTATATTTCTGCAAAAGACCAACAGACTTCAGAAGAACAGTTTAGAGGAAATTTTGAAGGTATTGGGATTGAATTCCAAATTATCAACGATACAATTATCGTTGCTTCTGCAATTACCGGCGGACCGAGTGAGTCTGTAGGTATATTATCAGGTGATAGAATTGTAAAAATTAATGATAAAAATTCTGTAGGATTAAAGAATGAAGAAGTAATAAAACAGCTACGTGGTAAAAAAGGGACACAAGTAGAAGTAACAATCGCACGTCCAAATCTCAAACAGCTGCTAAATTTCAAAATAACAAGAGATAAAATTAATTTATCATCCGTTGATGTTTCACTTTTGTATGATGATATAACTGGTTATATCAATCTTACAAGATTTTCAGAAACTTCTATTAAAGAAGTGAAAAATGGATTAGATGAACTGTATAAAAAAGGAATGAGAAGGATTGTGTTGGATTTACGTAACAATCCCGGTGGCTATCTCGATCAAGCTCATAAGATTGCTGATTTATTTATAGATAGTACAAAATTAATTGTTTATACAAAAGGACGTGTAAGTAATTTTGATGAAGAATTCAGAGCAGAAAAATCTTACCCGTATGAAAAATTACCTTTAATAATTTTGGTCAATAGAGGAAGCGCTTCTGCTAGTGAAATAGTTGCCGGTGCTGTGCAAGATTTAGACAGAGGATTAATAATAGGTGAAACAACTTTTGGAAAAGGCTTAGTGCAGCATCCTATTATATTAGAGGATAATTCCGCTGTAAGAATTACGATTGCAAAATATTTTACGCCTTCTGGAAGAGCTATACAAAGAGAGTACAAAAATAAAAAACAATATTATGATGATATTTATGAAAGAGATACAATAGATGCAGATAATTTAAACCATGATTTTGAAAAAGATTCGACAAAAAAAACTTTTAAAACAATCGGCGGTAGAACAGTTTATGCCGATGGCGGAATTACTCCAGATTATATAGTTAAGTCTGAAACAGACTCAAAATATTCAATAGAATTAAGAAGGAATAATATTTATTATCAATTTGTGCGTAAATATTTAGATATAAATAGCAAGAGATTGAATTTTACTTCCGTAAAAGAATTTTTAGAGAAGTTTAATTTTTCTGAAAAAGAATTAAACGATTTTATAAAATATGCAGAAAGTCAATATGTAAAATATGATGCCGTAGGATTCACCAAAGACAAAGAATTAATCAAATTGAGATTGAAAGCATTTGTTGCTCGGGATTTATTCAAAAATGAAGGCTGGTATGCTACATTACTTCTTGCCGATAAACAATTTCAGCAAGCATTAACACACTTTAATGAAGCAGAAAGATTTTTACAAAAATAAATTTTAATAACTAAATCTATGTTTGAAAAATATATTTACAACCTTTTAGAAAAAGAAGTGAAATTATTTCCATATAAAGATAAATTTCCTAAAATTGATCAATCAGTTTTTATTGCCAGCGGATCAAAAATTATAGGTGATGTTGAAATTGAAGAAAATTCTTCTGTGTGGTACAATACTGTTATAAGGGGAGATGTTCACTATATAAAAATAGGAAAAATGACCAACATTCAGGATATGTCTATGCTGCATGTAACAAACGGAAAATATCCTTTAGTTATAGGAAATAAGATTACAATTGGTCACAGCGTTACTTTACATGGATGTACTTTGAAAGATTTGTGTTTAATTGGTATGGGAGCAGTAATACTTGATGGTGCAGTAATTGAAGAAAATACAATTGTTGCAGCCGGTTCGGTTATTAAACCTGGATTTGTAGTACCTACCGGAAAATTAGTGGGTGGTGTTCCGGGTAAAATAATCCGTAATCTAACAAAAGAAGAAATTGATGATATCGAAGCTGGGGCTATGAGGTATATTGAATATACGAGAATCACAAAAAATTCACTTGCTGGTTACATAAATCATTCTGAATAATGTAGGTTTTAATTGATTAAAAATTTAAATAATTACTCTGATAATATTTTTAAAGTAAATAAAAATATTATTCATAATATTATATATTATAT
>CAYXKL010000137.1:0-5816 GCA_964464825.1 uncultured Melioribacter sp.
GATCAGTAATGAGTGATGGGTTATCGGTTATCGGTGATCGGTTATGGGTTATTGGTGATCGGAGACGCATTTCTACTTGAGATTGCCACGTCGCTTCGCTCCTCGCAATGACAGTCGGGTCGAAGGATTTGACGAAACCGACTTCAGTTTCACCTTTACCCTTCCATTCGAGTTGGATACCTACTTCTTGAAAAGCGAGTTCACAAAATTCACGGATGGTATGAGTCTCGCCAGTAGCAAGGACAAAATCTTCCGGTTGATCCAATTGCAGCATTTTCCACATACCTTCGCAATATTCAGGTGCATAGCCCCAATCGCGTTTAGCATCAAGATTACCAAGGGACAAGTTTGTTTGAAGACCTAATAAAATCCTAACAGCAGCTCTTGTAATTTTACGTGTAACAAAGGTCTCACCCCTTCTAGGGGACTCATGATTGAATAAGATTCCATTAACAGCAAAGAAATTATATGCTTCGCGATAATTTTTGACAATCCAATAGCCATATAATTTAGCGACTCCATACGGAGAACGCGGATAGAAAGGAGTTTCTTCATTTTGCGGTATTTGAAGAACTTTTCCAAAAAGCTCGGATGTAGAAGCTTGATAAAATTTAGTTTGACGTTCCATACCAACTTCTCTTATTGCATCGAGAAAGCGGAGAGTACCAAGAGCATCTACCTGAGCGGTATAGTCAGGAATTTCAAATGAAACTTTTACATGTGATTGTGCCGCGAGGTTATAGATTTCGTTGGGAGCTATTTTTTCTAAAAGTCGGTTGAGACTGCTTGTATCGACAAGGTCACCATAATGGAGAAAAAGTTTTTTGTTGAGAAGTTCTTTATCGTTATAGAGATGATCAATTCTAGAAGTATTAAAGGAGCTACTTTTACGAATGATCCCATGAACTTCATAACCTTTTTCCAGAAGTAGTTCGGTAAGATAACTACCATCTTGACCAGTGATGCCAGTAATAAGGGCACGTTTCATAGTTTAGTTTTTTGGTTGTCGGTTATCAGTTATCAGTAATGAGTTATCTGTTGTCAGTTATCAGTAATCGGTAATCAGTTAAGAGTAACAAAGATACAAAGCAACAAAGTCATTAAAGAGTAATGAGTTCCGTCAAAGGCGGACAAGTATCGCTTATCGGTGTTCAGTTGTCAGTTATCGGAAAAGAGTAATTAGTTATTTGATAAAAAATTACTGAATACAATTATAAAAATGAAATAATTTTATTCTACAAAAGTTTTTGAGATTCTATCAAAAATAAGTTTAGCAGCTTTATCAGGTGTTAGTTCAAAAATATTAACATTTATGTCCGGGGATTTTGGTATTTCATAAGGGACATCAACACCGGGGAAATTTTTAATCTCGCCCAATCTTGCTTTTTTATAAATGCCTGAAGTATCGCGTTGCTCACAAATTTCTATAGGTGTACTTACATAGACTTCATGAAAATTTTTACATATTGATCTAACAGTATCTCTTGATTTTTGATATGGTGAAAGAAATGAGGCAATAACAAAAATACCCTGGTCCTCAAGTTTTTTTGCAAGGTAACCGATCCTTTCGATATGAGCGTTAACTTGTTCTGCTTCAAAACCAGTATCATGTAGTAATTTTCTAACGGAGTGTCCATCAATAAATTCTGTTTTGAATCCTTTATTGACGAGCATTTTTTGAAGTTCAAGCGCAATATCTTTTTTGCCTGATTTTGCTAGTCCGGTAAACCAAATAACAGCCGGATTAATTTGTTTTTTACCAAATTTAATTTTATCCCAAGCACGTTCGTGTAAAAAATAGACAAGCATTTTTAGAAATACCTCAACCCCGCCAACTGATAGTGCAATAGCAACATCACCAATAAATATATAGACAAGAGCCATTGTAGTCACAGTAGCGACAATGCGCCATGAGATAGTTTTAACTATTGATCTGGAATGAGATTCGTAATACATGTGATTAGTGGTTAGTGTTCAGTTGTCAGTTATCAGTAATCGGTAATCAGTTAAGAGTAATAAAGATACAAAGTAACAAAGTCAGTAATGAGTTATCGTTAAAGAGTAACAAGAAAAGAGATTTAAAATTATTCATTTTTTTCTAATTAAACATAGAAGCAATTTGCGAACTGTAATAAGATTTTCATTCAGTTTATTAAATTGATCTTCAATCAAATAATTGATTTGATGAGAAATAATTAATTGTGTTTCTAATTCAGATAAACTTCCTAGAGCAATATAGAGGAATTGTTTGAATTCATTTTTATGATTACGTGCAGCGCCTTCTGCTTAACCCCGTCAAATAAGATTTGAGTCTATAATGTATAAATAACTTGCCATAATATGATTTAAGATATTTTTCTCTATGAATTGCATCTTCTTGAATTAAACAAGCTTCAAAGTAAATTAAAATTAACGGCCTTCTATTTTTTGTAGATTCAACCATTCTTTTTTGATGCTGATCAAATCTTAGTTTTAGATTTTTAGTATAACCAGTATAAAATTTCCCATAAGCTAAACTTTTCAGAACATATGTAAAGTAGAATTCTTCCATAATCTATAACTATTTGACTGGGTGAATATTCGACGAAATAGATACCGCAGCTCTTCTTATCTGATTTGTTATTCCAAATAATTCTTCTTTAGGATAAGATTTAGTTATTAAGTAAATCTCATTAACTAATTCCATGTTTTTCATCCAAACTTCAAGATCATTGTGGTTATTCATACTATATAGGTATCCTTACTTAAATATCTTATGATTTAAATATTTTTTCAGATTTGATTCCATGGCGTTCGAATGCGTTACGGGTATCAATGATGAGTGATGAGTGATTAGTAATGAGTTCGTAATCAAAAGAATCGTGGTCGGTGATTAGTAAAACTAAATCGTAAGAAGCAAGAGTGTTAGGAGTAAGAGGTATAGAATTAAGTTCATAATTATACTTACGCGTCGGTGGTAATTTAGGGACGTAGGGATCATGGTAATCTACTTTAGCACCTTTGGATTTTAATAATTCAATAAGTTTAAGAGCTGGTGATTCGCGCATGTCATCAATATTCTTTTTATAACTAACACCAAGAATTAATATTTTCGAATCACGAATCCGCCCAAAAGAAGGCGGACGAGTTGAGAATTGAGAATTGTTTAAAACATGAATAACTTTTTCAACAACATAGTATGGCTGTTGGGTATTAATTTCTCCAGCGAGTTCTATAAATTTTGTATTGATATCATATTCACGGGCTACCCAAGTTAAATAGAAGGGATCAATCGGGATACAATGACCACCGAGACCCGGACCCGGATAGAAGGGATGGAATCCGAAAGGTTTAGTTTTAGCAGCTTCAATAACCTCCCACACATCAATATTCATACGATCGAAAATCATTTTAAGCTCATTAACGAGTGCAATGTTAACCGAGCGATAAATATTTTCAAGAAGTTTTGCCGCCTCAGCTACGCGTGGTGAAGAGACGGGAACAGTTTTAGTGATTATTTGATCATATAGTGCGCAAGCGACTTCAAGACAAGCCGGAGTAACACCGCCAACTACCTTTGGAATATTGGAAGTCTGGAATTCCGGATTGTTGGGATCTTCACGTTCGGGACTAAATGCCAGGAAAAAAGTTTCACCAACGGTGAATTTTTTTGAGTGATAGTTGATCGGTGATTGGTTGTCGGTTATCGGTTGTCGGTTGTCGGTGATCGGTGATGAGTTATCAGAACCACCCTCTGTGTCTCCCTCCTTAGTAAGGCGGGAGAACTTATTTTCAAATAATGGTAACAAAACTCCATCAGTAGTGCCTGGATAGGTTGAGGATTCTAGGACGACTAATTGTCCGGGCTGCAAATATTGGGCGATACTTTTGCCGGAATTTTCAATATAAGAGATATCCGGTTCGCGGTGTTCGTTAAGCGGAGTAGGAACGCAGATCAGTATGCAGTCAACAGTTGACAGTAATGAGAAGTCAGACGAAGCTACAAAATTTGCAGCTGCTACTAATTGGATTCTGGATTCCGGGATATGTTTGATATAGGATTTCCCAGAGTTCAATTGTTCCACTTTAGATTGATCGATATCAAAACCAATAACATGAAATCCTTTTTCTGCAAATGTGAGTGCGAGCGGCAGACCAACGTAACCCATGCCAATAATGCCTACAACAGCTGTTTTAGTGTTAATTTTAGTAAGAAGATTTGATTTGTAATCCATAGTGTTTAGTGATTGGTGATTAGTTATTAGTTATTGGTTATTGGTTATCAGTTATCGGTGATCCGGTAATGAGTAATGAGTTATCAGTGATCGGTTTTCGGTTATTCGGTAATGAATAATTTAGAATGTATAATGTATAACTGATTACAGATCACCATTTATAATACAGCTCCGCTTGGTAAGTCACATAGACTAGTAGATAGTTGTTGAAAATTAGTACCCTCATTAGTAAAACGTGGGGATAATGACTTAAATCTAAATGCAATTTAAATTATTCTAATTTAAGAGTAAATATCATGTTTTATTAAGAAATAATTAATATTTACATAATAAAATAGAAACAAATTAGATAGAATTGTAAAAACAGAACTTGCTAATTATCTTTACCAAATTTTAATATTACAGATTCTTTTTCTCTTTCGGAAAGTCCTTCAGATTTGACAGTAGACTTGAATAAATCGAAAACATTTTGTGCTTTGTTCGGATCTACATGTATTTCCTTATGATCTGACATAAATTTTTTAAGATCTGATTTACTACTTGTTTGAGAAGGACCTTTAACATCCTCCTGAATGTTTAATGCTTGTTTGAGTAAGGAGATAATTTCTTCGCGTAAATCCTGAACTTTAATAGTATCGGGTGCAGATGGTGTTGATAGTATAGTACTTGTTGTGGTTTTATCTTCGGAAATATTGTTGATTGAGGCAACAGTTTCAGAAGAAGCTTTAGCAATTACATCAGAGAGCGAAGAATCCTTTTTTACTTCAAAATCATCAGTCTCTTCATATTCCTTATCGATATAGTTAGGATCGAATGCAAAGATGGCATCGGCATAAATTTTATCATTCTGGTTTTGCGCTTCAATAGCTTTAAGATCAAAACGGAATATTTCGGCAAAGTTTGGTTCAGTTTCCCAATGAGTAAGAGAGCTTAATCCAACTTGTTGAATTTTAAATCTAAATCTGTTTGGATCTAGATCGAACCGTAAATGACGTAAATCTTTGATTGCAAAGATCGGATCAAAATAAACGAGTTCTATCCGCTTATCAATTTTTATAAAGTAGCCGTATTTTGTTGAATATGCGTCAAGGTTATTAACATTTGTAAGAAGCCTATAAATGATCATATTTTTGGGAGATGGGTCTTTAACATAATTACAGACTTCAAAGTAACTAATGCGGTGTGGCCTTTTTATTTTATCTTTTTTGTAGATAATCTTAAAACTATCATTAAAATTAAACAGGTTCTGAGAGTAGATCAGAATATCATTGGTTTTTATGTCTGAGGTTTCTAAGAGCATATTTTTAAGTAATCAGTTATCAGTTGACAATTATCAGTTATAAATCTCAGAAATAGAGATTAAATTATTCCTCTATACAAACTTAATTCTGTTTAACTAATCAAATTTAGTAATTTATAAAGAAATAAATTTAGATTTATGAAAAAGACATAAAACTAAAGATAATAGAACGCTGATTGCGCTGATCCAGCTGATCTAATCGGATAATAAATACAGAGAACCAAACACTTATCAATATTCACAAAATACTTAGCACAAAGAACGAAGAACGAAAAACAATTTCCATTAAACATTATTTATTG
>CAYXKL010000138.1:0-5795 GCA_964464825.1 uncultured Melioribacter sp.
GCTTTGGAAAAAATACCGCGGTTCAGCTTCATTCGGTGTAAAAATGAAAAACGAATTTATTGAAGGTGAAGAAACTTTAATTCCATATAAAGGGGCTGTTAAAAATGTTATTAATGGAATTTCGGATGGATTGAGAAGTGCTATGAGTTATTTAAATTGTGAAAGTTTAGATGATTTAAAAAATTATGAATCATTTGCAATTTTGAGTACAAGCAGTTATTTGGAACGATTACCTAAAAAATAAATTTATAAATTTTAATTAAAATATTTTTACTATTCCCGTTTTACCCGATCAATAGTGAAAGCCGGAACACATACAGAAATATATTCGCAAGCTGTTTCGAATGGATTTGAATATCGCACTCGGGTCCCTTTTTTAATACAAATAGATTGGTTCTTTTCCAAAATAATTTCTTGTTCTTCAATTTCAATTTTTTTCTTACCTGATATAATAAAAGTAATCTCGTCAAATTCCGGTGTCTGAAATGGTTCGCTCCAACCCGCTGGTGCAATCATATGAGCAAAACTATAATCACCGGTATTTATACTTGTAGAACCAAAATGTTCTTCAATCAATTTGCCGTCATTAGTTGGAACTATGAAAGGAACAGTTTGAAGATAAAATTTATTCATTATTAAATTTTAACCTTTTTTAATCTTAAAGAGTTTGTTACAACCGATACAGAACTTAAAGACATTGCCAGTGCTGCAATCATTGGATTGAGTAAACCAATTGCAGCTAGTGGAATAAGAATAGTGTTATAAACAAAAGCCCAGAACAAATTCTGTTTGATTGTTTTTAAAGTTTGCTTAGAAAGATTTATAGCTTTTACCACTCCTTTTAAATCTCCTTTAACCAAAGTGATTTGCGCTGTCTCTATTGCTACATCTGTTCCAGTGCCAATAGCAATTCCAACATCAGCTGTTGCTAAAGCCGGTGAGTCATTGATTCCATCACCTACCATTGCAACAATGTTATTTTTTAATTGCAGCTCTTTTACATATTCTGCTTTTTGATGAGGTAATATTTCAAATTTAAATTCATTGATGCCAACTTTTTCTGCTATTGATTTTGCTGTTTTTTCATTATCGCCGGTTAGCATAATAGTTTTAATATTTATGGAATTTAATTTTTTAATTGCTTCATATGAGTTTATTTTGATTTTATCTTCTATAGTAAATATTCCCTTTAACTTCCCTTCAACAGCTATAGCAATTATAGATTTTCCCTTCTCTGTAAGCTCATCTATTAATTTCTTTTCATTATTAATAGTAATTGAAAATTGATCCATAAACTTTAAATTCCCAATTACTACATTTTGATTGTTTACCATACCCGTAATGCCTGAACCGGAATAATTTATAAAAGTCTGCGGTGGAGTAATTTTAATTTTTTTCTCAGATGCTTTTTCAAGAATCGCTTTCGAGATAGGGTGTTCCGATTTACTTTCAAGTGATGAGGCAATTTTAAGAAGTTCAGTTTCATCAATATCAAATGAATGGATTTCTGTTAATATTGGTTTTCCTTCTGTTATAGTGCCAGTTTTATCAAATAATACTGTATTGATTTTTTGTAGAAGTTCTAAACTCTCACCATTTCTAATTAATATACCATTTAATGCTCCTAATCCAGTTCCAACAATTATTGCTGTTGGAGTTGCTAAACCGAGTGCGCATGGACAGGCAATTATAAGCACAGATACAAAATTTGTTAACGCATTATTGAAAGGATTTTCATTTGAAAAAATTAACCATCCTAAGAAAGTAATAATCGCAATTATGATAACAATTGGTACAAATATTCCGGCTATTTTGTCAACTAATTTCTGAATAGGGGGCTTAGTTGCCTGGGCTTGTTCAACCAAACGAATTATTTGTCCAAGAACTGAATTATTGCCAATCTGAGTTACCTTAAAATTGAATGTCCCGTCTATGTTTATTGTACCGCCGACTACAATGGAGTTAATATTTTTTTCAACCGGAATGCTTTCACCGGTAATCATTGATTCATCTACAGAGGAAAATCCTGATAAAATTATTCCATCAGCCGGAATTTTTTCACCGGGTTTAATTACAACAGTATCACCAACATTTAAATCAGAAATGTTTATTACTTTTTGATTATTGTTTGAAAGAATAACACATGTTTTAGGTTTTAATTCCAATAGCTTTTTAATTGCTGATGATGTTTTCTTTTTAGCATTATGCTCAAGCAATTTACCCATAAGAATCAAAGTTATTATTACTGCTGTTGTTTCGAAATAAACATGTTTTTCAGAGATTCCATTTAGAAATCTATTTGCAAAAAGTGTAACAAGTAAACTGTATCCGTATGCAGCGGCAGTACCAATTGCAACTAAAGAATTCATTTCAAAAGAAAAATGTTTTAAGTTCTGCCAGAAAATTTTATAAAATCTTTTTCCTGAAATAAATATTATAGGTGTGGTAAGGATTAACAGTATTTTTAAGGTCTCATCATGGTCAAAGAACCAGATAGAATGGAAAAAAGGATAGTCCATAAACATGCTTATAAAAAAAACCGGTACGGTGAGTACTAAGGCAAATATAAATTCACTTTTTAGAGTTGAATAATATTCATCATTGGTTGCTAATGAAGCATCAATCTGATTTTTGCTTTTATCTATGGATTCAATTTTTAATTTATAGCCATATTCATTTACAGCTTGAGCAATCTCTTTAAGATCCAGGTTCTCAACTTCAGAGTTGAAACTAACTCGTTCTGTTGCAAGATTTACGTTAACATTTTTGATATAATCAAATTTGCCGATAATTTTTTCAACTCTAGCAACGCAGCTTGCACAAGTCATCCCTTCAACCGGAATATCATAATTTTTCATTTATTGATCCTTGTAAACACTATATCCGGCTTCGTTGATAGCTTTTTCTATATCAGTGATTGTTGTTTTTGATTCATCAAATTTTATTATGGTAGAACCAATTTGTACATCTGCGGATTCCAAATGTAATTTAGATAATTCCTTTTTAACAGCCATTACACAATGGTTGCATGACATACCTTCAATTTTTAATTCAATAGTTTTCATAGTTTCACTCTCTGTAAGTATTGAAAATAAAAAATGATTGCGATTAAGTGGGATTTAAATTAAAAAATTATTTTTTACTCTTCTTATCTTTCACATTCAAAGTATAAAATTCTTTATCTTCTTCATCAATATATTTATCGATTATTTGATCGCCAAGCGTATTTAATTTTATTTCTTCTTTAGTGCTAAGTTTTTTCCCTTCTTTGGTTTCTGTGGTAGGTAGTTCAATTGGTTTATTTTTCGATGTTAAATTTTTGACTATTTCGATTCTTTCATTTTTTATTTTTTCTTTTTCTGTTCTATAGTTCTTGATTTCTTTTTTCTTCTGATCAATTTTTACTTTTTCAATTTCAGGTTTTGGTTGTTCTTTCTTAACTGGTTTCGATTGAATTTGCTCTGGCTTAACTTGAAAATGTAAAGGTTTTGTAATTCTAAGTTCCACTTTTTTAACAATATTTTCAATTTTAATAGCTGGCTTCGCAACAGTTTTTATACTACTATCTTCAACACCTTTTTTTTGTCTAAACTTATAAACGGCATAAGATGTACCGATAGTTATAATAGTTAAAACTGCAACTATTTTTAGAACTGTATATATAATTTGTATTAATTCCATAGGTGCAAGATAAAAAATAAATCTTCACCTAACAATTTAGGTCTCTACAGAATCAATTATTTGATTAGACTGATTTTGCTATAGGTACAGCCGTAATTGAGTTAAGATCACTTTCTATATTATCAGAATAAAAAGTGAATATATTTAAATGATTAACATCTCTATTCGGAATATTTCTAATAGGTCTATCTTCAAAAATTTCTGTTCTTCTTTTAGTATTATATTTTTCAGAATCATTCATAATTTCTATACGAGTTTTATTAACCCCCGTTAAATTGTTGTATCTCGTTCTTATGTTATTGTCTTCGAACACCGTTTTAGTTGGAATTGGTTTTCTTTGATAAGATTCTGATTGTTGAAAATAATTTGCTCTTACAATAATGGGTTGCTGATTTAATTTCTCTTCAATATATATTAATTCTTTATTTGTTTTTACCGGTGCAGTATTTCTTGGCTCGTATTTATAAATAATTTGTGTTTCCCTATTCAGTATAGGTTTAGGCGCAGAATAAATACTTTTCTGACTTTTTTTGACCTCTTCAATAATCGGATTTGCTTTAGCCCTAGCCCTGAATGATAAATATGAAAAAAATAGGATTAGAGCCATTAATCCAAAGAATAGTATCAAACTAGTATATATTATTGGCACAAGAGACATTTTTTTCACCTTTATTAACCCTCTTTATATAATCAAAAAATATACCAGTATATATGTGCTGTTTATAGTGAAAATTCTAAACTTTTATTTGCATATTATTATTAAACGTCTTAGAATGAAACAACATTAAATAATTTGAGCCATATTTCTATAGATAATATCCGTAAGTTATTATATAATTGGATTTTAACAGAAGTTTTAATATTTTTTGCCTCTATTTTACATGAAAAAGTTAAAAATCAGGGTGATGAAATGACTAAAGCTGATATTGTAGAAAAAGTGGCTCTTGGTACCGGCCTTACAAAACTGGAAACCGAAGCTATTATTGAAGGTTTTTTAAATACTGTAATTCATGCACTTAGAGAAGGCAAAGGAATTGAAATAAGAGGATTTGGTACTTATAAAGTAAAAAAGAAAAAAGCACGGTATGCTCGTAATCCAAGAACTGGTGAAAAAGTTTATGTTGGTGATCATTATGTACCAACTTTTAAATTCTCGAAAGATTTTAAGAGTGCTGTAGATTCAGGAATGAAAGAAAATAATTAACAAATGATAGAAAAAAAATCTAAATACTGCACAGTATGCGGAGAATTATTAGATGATTCTTACAAATATTGTCCAGAGTGTGGCTCTGTTACGAATCCCAAAGAGAAAAAAACTAACTCAGATACAAATTCTAAATTGAAAAACAGACAGAGTGTTAGTGCATCCAATAGTCCGAAAGAATCAAAAGCAGAAGAGAAAATTTTATCACCCACTAAAATTTTATATTTATTGTTTACATTGATTTTGATTACTGGTCTAATTTTGTATACCGCTGGAATTTTTGATAGTCCTACTACACAAATACAAACCGATAACAAATCATTTAAGGACCAACACAGCGGTATAGATCTGCAGCATCTTGAAAGAATAAACGAACTTGAAAATCAATATAAAATTAATCCCGATAATCAAGTGTTATTAGAATTAGCACATTTACTTAATGATTCCGGATTTAAGGAACGTGCAATTGAAAAGTATAAAATCTATTTAACAACAAATCCGAAAGATGCTGACGTACTTGTTGATATGGGTGTTTGTTATTATGATTTAAAAAATTATCTGGAGGCTGAAAAGTGGATGAAAGAAGCATTGAAATATAATCCTAAGCATCAGATAGCTCATATGAACTTAGGAATTGTGACAATAAATTCCGGTAAACATGATGAAGCAATCGAGTGGTGGAAGAAGGCAATAGAAATAAATCCGAATACTGATATAGCTCAAAGAGCGCAAGAATTAATTAATTCACATTAAAGTAAATCAAGGAGTATTATTATGCCGTGCGGCAGAAAAAGAAAACGCCATAAAATGGCAACACATAAGCGTAAGAAACGCTTGAGAAAAAACAGACATAAAAAGAAAATAAGATAGTAACTTAAAAGCCACCTTAGCTCAGCTGGTAGAGCAGCGC